>NZ_JBEPBI010000033.1:0-56136 GCF_040299045.1 Streptomyces sp. NPDC001027 | reverse complement strand
GTGGGCGGAGGTTGCGCCCACGGCCTCTGCCACGTCCGCACAGGCGGTGTTCGCTCACGGCGAACTGTCGATGACCTCCTGCTTGCCCCAGTCCACCTGGGGGCCGTCGAAGTGCGAAGCGTGCCGGGGAGGATGGGCGGCCGCGCCGAGGACGAAGACGTCCTCCGCTCCGTCGAGCACCCCGCCCGAGGGATCGTCGTCGCCGCCCAGACGCACCACGTCCCGTTCCGGCATCAGGATGTCGCGCACGACCACGCCGCACAGATAGAGCGTTCCCAGCAGGTGGACGCCGATGGCCCAGTGATAGCCGTCGGTCGGCAGGCCCTTGTGGGCGTCGCCGCTGGTCGTGTACGCGAGGTACATCCAGATGCCCAGGAAGTAGACGACCTCGCACGCCTGCCAGATCAGGAAGTCCCGCCACTTCGGCCGGGCCAGTACCGCCAGCGGCACCAGCCACAGGACGTACTGCGGCGAGTAGACCTTGTTGGTCAGGATGAAGGCCGCGACGATCAGGAAGGCCAGCTGAGCGAAGCGGGGCCGGCGCGGCGCCGTCAGCGTGAGCGCGGCGATGCCCACGGCGCACAGGACGACCAGGAGCGTGGCCAGCGTGTTCACGCTGTCGGTGGTGAGCGGGTCGCTGGAGTTCTGGGCCAGGATCAGCCAGAAGGAGCCGAAGTCGACGCCCCGCTCCTGGCTGAACCGGTAGAACTTGGACCACCCCTCGAAGGCGAAGAGCATGACCGGCAGGTTCACCACGAGCCAGGCCACGGCCGCGCCTCCCAGCGCCTTGCCGAAGTCCCGCCACTTCCCGGCACGCCAGCACAGCACGAACAGCGGGCCGAGCAGGAAGACCGGGTAGAGCTTCGCGGCAGTCGCGAGGCCCAGCAGCAGGCCGAACGCCAGCGCCCGGCCCCGGGACCACATCAGCATCGCCAGGGCCGTCAGAGCGACCGCCAGCAGGTCCCAGTTGATGGTCGCGGTCAGCGCGGCGGCGGGCGCCAGGGCGATCAGCAGGCCGTCCCACGGTCGCCGGGCGTGCGTCCGGGTCACACAGACGGCGATGACGGCGGCGCACGCCATCAGCATCCCGGCGTTGACCATCCAGTACCACTGCTCCTGGTGCTGGATGCTGCCGCTGCCCGGCGTCAGCCAGCTGGCCACCTCCATGAACACACCGGTCAGCACCGGGTACTCGAGGTAGTCCATGTCACCTGGGAGCTTGTCGAAGTACGGCACGAGTCCGTCGGCGAATCCGCGCCCCTGGTAGAGGTGCGGGATGTCCGAGTAGCAGGCGTGCGTGTACTGCGTGCTGGCGCCGAAGAACCAGCCTCCGTTGTAGCAGGGCGCCTTCTGGATCAGTCCTAGGGCGAACATCCCGATCGCCACGAGCGCGATGATCCGTACGGGGGTCCACCAGGACGTCCCCAGCAGGGCTCGTCGGCCGAGAGGGCCGCCGATCAGCTCACTGCCGGCAGCGGCCACCGGGTCTTCGCTGGTCGGCGTTACCGGATTCGGCTCATTCAGGCGGGCCGGCGTCGATTCTGCACTGGGCATGGGCGACATCCTGCCGTACAGAGCTAGGTAAACGCCGAGGGCCGCCCCACCTGGTGCGGTGGAGCGGCCCTCGTTTCACGTGAAACATGCGCATGTTTCACGTGAAACACCCAAGCCGGACTACGAGCCGGCTGAAATACGGCTAACCAGCCGGCCCTCCGAAGAACCCGTTGCTGGTACTGCCTCTGGGATCGCCCTCGTTGTCCGACGTACTCGGCGATGGGCTGGTGCCGCCGTTACCGCCATTACCACCGTTGCCGTTTCCGCCGTTGCCGTTTCCTCCGTTCGCCCCGCCGTTGCTCTGGCCGTCGCAGCCGAAGAAGTTGTTGCAGGTCTCCGACGCGGAGGGCGCGGGCTCGATCGAGGGCTGGCTGGGGGACGGCGACGGCGACGGCTTCTCTTCCTCGGATTCGGAAGCCGACGGCGACGGCGACGGCGACGGCTCCGCGTTGACGACCTCGCCGATGGGCTCGGGTTCCGGGAAGTCCTTGGCCGGGGTGCCCTTCAGGGCTTCAGCCATGTAGTCGTGCCAGATCTGCGCCGGGAACGAGGCGCCGTGGATCTTCTTCTGGCCGCCCGTTCCGAACATCTCCAGGAACGTCCGGTTCTTGTTCGTCTCGTCGTCGTCGTAGCGGAACATGCTGACCGCGGTCGACAGCTGCGGGGTGTAGCCCACGAACCAGGCCGACTTGTTGCCGTCGGTGGTACCGGTCTTGCCCGCGACCTGACGGCCGGGAAGCTGGGCGTTGGTACCGGTGCCCTTCTCGACCACGGTCTTGAGGATGTCGGTGACGTTGTCGGCGACCTTGTCCGTGAACGCATCCTCGGTCTCGTCCTCGTGCGTGAAGATCTGACCCTTCTCGCTCGTGACCTTCTCCACGGAGTACGGGTCGCGCTGCTTGCCGCTGGCGGCGAAGGTGGCGTACGCGCCCGCCATCCGGATCGCGCTCGGGTCGGAGATGCCGATGGAGAACGACGGGAAGCCGCTGTTGGTCAGGCTGGACGGCTTCAGGCCCGCCTTGATGGCGGAGTCCTTCACCTTTTCCAGGCCCACGTCCATGCCCAGCTGCACGAAGGCGGAGTTCACCGACTCACGCATCGCCTCCCGCAGGTCGATCTTGAAATTGGGCGGCGTGCCGAGCGAGACGTTGCCGTCGTTCGTCTGCAGCCACTCCTCGCCCTTCTCGTTCTTCCAGACCGTGCCGTCGTAGTTCTTGATCTTGAGCTTGTTCTTGCCGCTGAACAGGCTCTTCGGCGAGACGATGGTGCGCTCGTCCTGGGCCTGCGACGATCCCAGGTCCGGGTTGCGCACGCCCCAGGTCATCGCCGCCGCCAGCACGAAGGGCTTGAACGTCGAACCGACCTGCGCGCCGGTCTGGTCGGCGTTGTCGGTGAAGTGCTTGGTGGCGTCCTCACCGCCGTAGATGGCCCTGATCGCGCCGGTGGACGGTTCCACGGACGCCCCGCCGAACTGCACGTGGGTGTCCGTCTCCGGCCGTTGCTTCGGCTTGATGTTGGCCTGCTGGACCTTCTTGACCGCCTCCTCGAGCTTCGTGACCTTTCTCCTGTCGAAGGTCGTGTAGATCGAGTAGCCGCCCTGCTGCAGCGAGTCCTGGGTGATCCCGGTCTTCTTGCTGTTCGTGACCAGGTAGCCGTTGGCGAGGTCGACGAGATAGCCGACCTGGCCCTTGAGGTCGGTGTTCGAGCGCGGGTTCTGCCACTCGGGGAGGGTCGGGTACTTGGCGCGCACGGAGGCGTCCAGGTGGCCGTACTCGACCATCTTGTCGAGCGTGTCCTGCATCTGGCGCAGAGCCCGCTTGCTGTTGGCGGCGGGCGTGGCGCCGACCGGGTCGACGGAGGGCGCGCCGGCCGGGTCGTAGTACGTGGCGCCCTTCAGCATGGCGGCCAGGAAGGCGCACTCACCCGGGTTGAGCTTGATCGCGTCCTTGTCGAAGTAGGCGCGCGCGGCGGCCTGGATGCCGTAGGCGTTGCGGCCGTAGTACGCGGAGTTCAGGTAGCCGGCCATGATCTGGTTCTTGTCGACCTCGGCGCCCACCTTGATGGACACGAAGATCTCCTTGAACTTCCGGGAGAGCGTCTGCGACTGGTCGTTGAGCATCGCGTTCTTGACGTACTGCTGGGTGATCGTCGATCCGCCCTGCGTCTGTCCGCCCCGGGCCATGTTGAACACGGCGCGGGCGATGCCCTTGGGGTCGATGCCGCTGTCGTCGTAGAAGGTCTTGTTCTCCTGCGAGATCACCGCCCAGCGCATCTCCTCCGGGATCTGCGAGAGGTCGATGTTCTGCCGGTTCGTCTCACCACCGGTGGCAACCATCTGGGTGCCGTCTTTCCAGTAGTAGACGTTGTTCTGGGCCGTCGCCGTCTTGGCGATGTCCGGAATGCCGACCATCGCGTACCCGATGCCCGCCACGGCCACCAGGCTGCCGACGAAACCGACGAACAGGCCGGTGACGAGCTTCCAGGACGGCACCCAGCGCTGCCAGCCGTCCTTCCCGGCGCGCGGGTAGTCGACCAGACGCTTCCGGTC
Source organism: Streptomyces sp. NPDC001027 (assembly GCF_040299045.1). Taxonomy (NCBI): domain Bacteria; kingdom Bacillati; phylum Actinomycetota; class Actinomycetes; order Kitasatosporales; family Streptomycetaceae; genus Streptomyces; species Streptomyces sp. NPDC001027. The sequence continues at coordinate 52,034 of NZ_JBEPBI010000033.1, read as the reverse complement.
AGGCGTGGCACGCCCTCTGCCGCGGCCCGGGCCGGTGGACCCGCCACGCCGACCTCCCGCGGGTTCGGGTGCTCTACGCCGTCCGCCCGCGTTCCTCGGGGACCCGCGTCGGGCGTCGGCACGGCTGCCGAACGGCTGCTCCTCGCCTCCGACCCCTTGCCCCAAGCCGTAGTCGGAGGGAGATCCGGTGGCGCCTCGCGGTGCCGCGCGGCGGCCGGAGGACGCACCGGACTGGCCGCGTCGGGCCGCGGCACGTCCGCCTCCCTGCGGCTGCGGCGGTTTGCGACGGTGCTCGCTCATCGAACGATTACTCCTCGGGCAGGCGCATCCGTGCGCGCCTGGAAAAGGCGGCTGGTTTCCTGTCCCCCCAAAGTACGGACGCGGTCGGTCGCGCATTCACCCGTACTGCACCGAGGACCTCGACGCCCCCCGGCGTCTCATGGGTCCCGGTGGTGTGCATGGCGCACAGACTACGCACCGCCAAAACCTGCCTAGCCCCAAACTTCACCCCAAATCAGACAACCTGCCTCCAACTAATCAGTGATGTGATCCCGTTCACCGTTTCCCCTCTTGTCGCATCCGGAAGGCCGTTCTATCGTCGTGATGTATCGAGTCGATACATCAGCGCGAGATAAGCAGAGACGGACCGAGGGGAGGCGACGATGAGCCGGCGTTCCGGGATCCTCGAGTTCGCCGTCCTCGGGCTGCTCCGCGAGTCCCCGATGCACGGCTATGAGCTGCGCAAACGACTCAACACATCACTGGGCGTGTTCCGTGCCTTCAGCTACGGCACGCTCTACCCCTGCCTCAAGACGCTGGTCGCCAACGGCTGGTTGATCGAAGAGCCGGGGAACACCCCCGAGGACGCCCTCGCCGCGCCTCTCACAGGGCGGCGCGCCAAGATCGTCTACCGGTTGACGGCCGAGGGTAAGGATCACTTCGAGGAGCTGCTCTCACAGACCGGCCCCGACGCGTACGAGGACGAGACCTTCGCCGCTCGTTTCGCCTTCTTCGGGCAGACGTCACGTGATGTGCGCATGCGCGTGCTGGAGGGCCGCCGCAGCCGGCTGGAGGAGCGCCTCGAGAAGATGCGCGCCTCCCTGGTGCGCACACGGGAGCGCCTCGACGACTACACGCTTGAGCTCCAGCGCCACGGAATGGAGTCCGTGGAGCGCGAAGTGCGCTGGCTGAACGAGCTCATCGAGAGCGAGCGGGCCGGACGGGACCTGAAGGGTTCCGACTCCGGGGGGCCCGCTCAGCAGAACACCACATCTGGATCGACGGGCGTCCTGCCCCGTCCCGGGGACACCCCCGGGACGGATTCGCCCGACGACACCGCCACGTGAGCGTCCACTCAGGGCCTCACTCGTACACACAGGGAGCAACCGGAATGGGTTCGGTTCGCGTAGCCATCGTCGGCGTGGGCAACTGCGCGGCATCGCTGGTGCAGGGCGTCGAGTACTACAAGGACGCCGACCCGGCGACCAAGGTGCCGGGCCTGATGCACGTGCAGTTCGGGGAGTACCACGTCGGTGACGTCGAGTTCGTCGCCGCCTTCGACGTCGACGCGAAGAAGGTCGGCCTCGACCTCTCGGACGCCATCGGCGCCAGCGAGAACAACACCATCAAGATCTGCGACGTCCCGAACAAGGGCGTCACGGTCCAGCGCGGCCACACCCTGGACGGTCTCGGCAAGTACTACCGCGAGACCATCGAGGAGTCCGCCGAGGCCCCGGTCGACGTCGTCCAGATCCTCAAGGACCGACAGGTCGACGTCCTCGTCTGCTACCTGCCCGTCGGCTCCGAGGACGCGGCGAAGTTCTACGCCCAGTGCGCCATCGACGCCAAGGTCGCGTTCGTCAACGCTCTCCCGGTCTTCATCGCCGGCACCAAGGAGTGGGCGGACAAGTTCACCGAGGCGGGCGTCCCGATCGTCGGCGACGACATCAAGTCCCAGGTCGGCGCCACCATCACGCACCGTGTGATGGCCAAGCTGTTCGAGGACCGCGGTGTCCGTCTCGAGCGCACCATGCAGCTCAACGTCGGCGGCAACATGGACTTCAAGAACATGCTGGAGCGCGACCGCCTCGAGTCCAAGAAGATCTCGAAGACGCAGGCCGTCACCTCGCAGATCCCCGACCGCGAGCTGGGCGAGAAGAACGTTCACATCGGCCCCTCGGACTACGTGGCCTGGCTGGACGACCGCAAGTGGGCGTACGTCCGCCTCGAGGGCCGCGCCTTCGGCGACGTCCCGCTGAACCTCGAGTACAAGCTCGAGGTGTGGGACTCCCCGAACTCCGCGGGTGTCATCATCGACGCCCTGCGCGCCGCGAAGATCGCGAAGGACCGCGGCATCGGCGGTCCGATCCTGTCGGCGTCGAGCTACTTCATGAAGTCCCCGCCGGTCCAGTACTTCGACGACGAGGCCTACGCCAACGTCGAGAAGTTCATCCGCGGCGAGGTCGAGCGCTAGCCCGACCCCGAACGGAATTCGCTCCTGCCAGGGCTGAGAAGGGTCCCCGGGTCAGCCGACCCGGGGACCCTCCCCGTATGTGAGGCTGTGCCCATGGCCGTCGTCCATGATCTGCGCGTCCTGCTGCGCTTCGGGAACTTCCGTCGCCTGCTCGCCGTGCGGCTGCTCTCGCAGTGCGCGGACGGCGTCTACCAGGTCGCGCTCGCCACCTACGTCGTGTTCTCCCCGGAGAAGCAGGCGTCGGCCACCGCGATCGCCTCCGCCATGGCGGTCCTGCTGCTGCCCTATTCGCTGGTCGGTCCCTTCGCCGGCGTCCTGCTGGACCGCTGGCGCCGTCGGCAGGTCTTCCTCCACGGCAACCTGTTGCGCGCCCTGCTGGCGTCCGCGACAGCCGCGCTGATGGTCGGCCGGGCGCCCGACTGGCTCTTCTACGCCTCCGCGCTGTGCGTCACCGCGGTCAACCGCTTCGTCCTCGCCGGTCTGTCCGCTGCCCTTCCGCGCGTGGTCGACGGCGAGCGTCTGGTGATGGCCAACTCCCTTTCACCGACGGCCGGGACGCTGGCCGCGGTCGCGGGCGGCGGTCTCGCCTTCGCCGTCCGGCTCGTCGCCGACTCCGATACGGCGGTGGTACTGCTGGCGTGCACCCTGTATCTGTGCGCCGCGCTCATGTCCCTGTCCATGGCCGCGAACCTCCTCGGGCCCGACCGTGCAGCGGTCCGGCCCGGGCTGGCGGCCTCGCTCAAGGGCACCGTGCGGGGCCTCTCGGCCGGCGTGCGGCATCTGTCCGAGCCGCGTCGCAAGGAGGCTGCCTGGGCGCTCGTCTCGATCTCCCTGATGCGGTTCTGCTACGGCGCGCTGACCGTCATGGTGCTGATGCTGTGCCGGTACGCCTGGTCGTCCGACCCTGACGACGGACTGGCCCTGCTGGGAGTCGCGGTGGGCGTCTCCGGAGCCGGCTTCTTCGTCGCGGCGGTGGTGACGCCCGCGGCGGTGGGGCGACTTGGCCCGATCCGCTGGATCGTCGTCTGCTCCGCGGCGGCCATGGTGCTGGAACCCCTGCTGATGCTCCCCTTCGCCCGCACCGCCGCGTTCGTCGCCGCGTTCGCCCTGGGGCTGGCCACCCAGGGCGCGAAGATCGCCACCGACACCGTCGTCCAGTCCCGTGTGGAGGACGGCTTCCGCGGCCGGATCTTCTCGCTCTACGACGTGCTGTTCAACGTCGCGTTCGTCGGCGCCGCCGCAATCTCCGCCCTGATGCTGCCGCCTGACGGCCGCTCTGCCGCGCTCGTGGTCACGATCGCCGTTATCTACGGAGCAAATGCTGTCACTATGGCCCGCTTTGCACGTCGCCGAGTGTCACATCAATGACACAGACTCCCCCTCAGGTACGGCGTTGTCAGTGGGGCCCGGTAACTTACGTGCGTCTTACTTCGCGAATGATTTCGCGCCACACCTAAGTTTCTAGGGGGACCCCAAAGTGTCGACTCCGCCGCCCCAGGGCCAGAACCCGTTTGCGCAGCAGGGCCAGCAGCCCTACGGCCAGCCCCAGGGCCAGGCGCCCTACCCGCCGCAGGGCGGCTACCCCCAGCCGGGCGCGGCTCCCTACGGCGCCGTTCCGCCGGAGCCGCCGCGCCGCAAGGTCAGCTTCAAGCTGATCAAGAACGTGGTCATCGTGATCGCGGTCATCGGAGCGGCCATCGGCGCCTACATATCGAGCCAGGACGACGCCAAGACGGCTGCGGTCGGCGACTGCATGCACCGCGGCAACAGCAACGACAACGACCCCGACCTTGAGGTCGTCAAGTGCGACTCCTCGCAGGCGCAGTACATCGTGCTCGCGAAGGTCAAGGGCACGTTCACGGAGCTCACCGCCGACAGCAAGTGCAAGGCCGAGGCCAAGGACTTCCAGTACTCGTACACCGAGACCGGCGACGGCAGTAACTTCCTGCTCTGCCTGAAGGACTACGCGAAGAAGTAAGGCAGCGCACGAAGGGGCGGTGTTTCACGTGAAACACCGCCCCTTGTCACGTCCGGCGATCAGACCGCCCCGGGGCATGTTTCACGTGAAACATGCCCCTCGTCGCGATCTCAGCCCTGCTCGGCCCACCACTGCTTGAGGGCGGTCACCGCGGCGTCGTACTCCATCGGCCCGTGCTCCAGGCGCAGCTCCAGCAGATGCTTGTACGCGTTGCCGATGGCGGGGCCCGGCCCGACGCCCAGGATCTCCATGATCTGGTTGCCGTCGAGGTCGGGGCGAATCGCGTCCAGCTGCTCCTTCTCCTTCAGCTGGGCGATGCGCTCCTCCAGCCCGTCGTACGCCCGCGAGAGCGACGCCGCCTTGCGCTTGTTCCGCGTGGTGCAGTCCGAGCGGGTCAGCTTGTGGAGGCGTTCGAGGAGCGGCCCGGCGTCCCGGACGTAGCGACGCACCGCGGAGTCCGTCCACTCGCCCATGCCGTACCCGTGGAAGCGCAGGTGGAGCTCGACCAGTCGTGAGACGTCCTTCACCAACTCGTTGGAGTACTTCAGGGCCGTCATGCGCTTCTTCGTCATCTTCGCTCCGACCACCTCGTGGTGGTGGAACGAGACGCGGCCGTCCTTCTCGAAGCGGCGGGTGCGCGGCTTGCCGATGTCATGCAGCAGCGCGGCGAGCCTCAGCACGAGGTCGGGGCCGTCCTCCTCGAGGTCGATCGCCTGCTCCAGGACGATCAAGGTGTGCTCGTAGACGTCCTTGTGCCGGTGATGCTCGTCGGTCTCCAGCCGCAGGGCGGGCAGCTCGGGCAGCACATGAGCGGCGATGCCGGTGTCGGCCAGCAGAGTCAGCCCCTTGCGCGGGTGCGCGGAGAGGATCAGCTTGTTCAGCTCGTCCCGAACCCGCTCGGCCGAGACGATCTCGATACGGTCGGCCATCTCCGTCATGGCCGTGACGACCTCTGCGGCGACCTCGAAGTCGAGCTGGGCGGCGAAACGGGCAGCGCGCATCATGCGCAGCGGGTCGTCCGAGAAGGACTCCTCCGGCGTGCCCGGAGTGCGCAGAACCCGGGCCGCGAGGTCGCCGAGACCGCCGTGCGGGTCGATGAACTCCTTCTCGGGCAGCGCCACGGCCATGGCGTTGACGGTGAAGTCGCGCCGGACGAGGTCCTGCTCGATGGAGTCGCCGTAGGACACCTCGGGCTTGCGCGAGGTGCGGTCGTACGCCTCGGAGCGGTAGGTGGTGACCTCGATCTGGAAGCACCGGTCCACGCCTTCGACCCGGGCCTCCTTCTGCAGGCCCACGGTGCCGAAGGCGATCCCGACCTCCCACACGGAGTCCGCCCAGGGGCGCACGATCTTCAGGACGTCCTCGGGCCGGGCGTCCGTCGTGAAGTCCAGATCGTTGCCGAGCCGGCCGAGCAAAGCGTCCCGGACCGAGCCGCCGACCAGGGCGAGGGAGAATCCGGCCTCCTGGAAACGGCGGGCGAGGTCGTCGGCGACAGGAGCGACCCGCAGGAGTTCGCTCACCGCGCGGAGCTGCACCTGACTCAGGGCGCTGAGGTTGTCTTCGTTGGCGTTCGGCACAACAGAAGAGGGTACGTGGCCCCGCGAGCCGAGGCCCCCCTGTTTCGGCGCCGCCGGACGTACCCTCGAGTAAGGGTGCAACCTCTCTTTATGCGGCCCATAAGCCCCTGGGAGAACGTCCGGCTGCATAACGGTATACAGCGGACGGGGCCACCGTTCCTTCACGATCTTGTGGCGCAGTCCGCGGCACTTCCCCTCAGCGCGCATCGTTACCATGCGTGGACGCACATTCCGACGACCACTGACGACGACGAGGACGGGCGAACGCGTGGCCGAGGCGGCAGACTTCCCGGGGATGCACCCCTCACCTGCCCGCCGGTGGCTGCGGCGCACCGGCGCACTGCTCGCCGGAGCGCCCTTGCTGGCCGGTCTCCTTCAGCTGCCCGCACAGGCCGCCGGCCACTCCGCCGCCAAGGACTCCTCCGACGCGGGAACCGTGGCCGTCGCCGTGGACTCGCTCACCCCCGCCGTTCCCGGTGAAGGGGACACGGTGACCGTCTCCGGCACGGTCACCAACAACGGCAAGCAGGCCGTCACCGACGCCCACGTGGGCCTGAGCGTGGGCTCACCGCTCACCACCCGCTCGGCGATCGACAGCGCCGCCGACCACGCGGACGCCCTCCCCGCAGAGGGCGCCGAGGTGGGCGGCAAGTACGTCGCCGCGTTCGCCAAGCTCACGCCGGGCGTCGCGGAGCACTTCAGCATCGCCGTCCCGGTCGACAAGCTCGACCTCGACAAGGACGGCGTCTACCCGCTGAGCGTCACCCTCTCCGGCGAGACGTCGGCCAGGCAGTGGGAGCAGGTGCTGGGTGTGCAGCGGACCTTCCTGCCGTGGCAGCCCGACACGGCGGACACCCGCACCCGGACGACCGTGCTGTGGCCGCTGACCTCCAGCGTCCACATGACGGCGGAGACCGGCTCGAACGCCCAGCAGACTCCTGTCTTCCTCAACGACGACCTGGCCCGGGAGATCTCGCCCGGCGGCCGCCTCGACCAGCTGCTGAGCCTCGGCAGGGAACTCGACGTCACCTGGGTGATCGACCCGGACCTGCTGGCGTCCGTCGACGCCATGACCGGCAGCTACCGGATCCGCGGTGAGGGCGACGCCACCACGGCCGGCACCCGTCAGGCGGTCGCCAAGCAGTGGCTCGCCGATCTGCAGAGCGCGGTCACCGGCAAGGAAGTCGTGGCACTGCCCTTCGCCGACCCCGATCTGGCCTCGCTCGCGCACAACGGCAACGGCGTCACCGGCTCGCTGAACCAGCTCAAGGCCGCCACCGACGTCGCCGCCACCACGGTGGAGACGGTGCTCCACGTGACCCCGAGCACCGACTACGCCTGGCCGGTGGAAGGCGCCGTCGACCCCTCGATCGTGAAGGTCGCCACCTCCGCCGGCGCCGACAAGGTGATCGCGCGCAGCGACAGCCTGACGGACGGCGACCTCTCGTACACGCCGTCCGCGGCCCGGCCGATCGGCGGCGGCATCACGGCCGTGGTGGCGGACGCACGGTTGTCGACGGCGTTCCAGGGCGATCTGACGAGGGCCTCCGCGGCCACGCTCGCCGTACAGCGGTTCCTCGCCCAGAGCCTCGAGCTGAACCTGCAGACGGACAAGCAGCGCAGCATCGTCGTCGCCCCGCAGCGGATGCAGACCGCCGCCCAGGCCAGGGCACTGGCCCAGGCCCTCACCACGCTCCAGACCGCGACCTGGTCACAGTCCCAGCCGCTCACGGCGGCCGCCAAGGCCAAGCCGGATCCGCGCGCCAGCACCACGGTGCCGTCGAAGAAGGCGTATCCCGCCGCGCTGCGCAAGCAGCAACTGCCCCGGTCGGCCTTCGAGCAGATGGCCGAGACCCAGGAAGAACTCGACAACTTCAAGGTCATCCTCGCTCGGGAAGCCCGGGTGGTGACCCCCTTCGGGCGGGCCATAAACCGCGAGATGTCCACGTCCTGGCGAGGCCGCAGCACCGAAGCGAGCGCCTTCCGGCAGAGCGTGCGGGAGTACCTCGACACCCTCACCGGCCAGGTCAAGCTGATCGACAAGTCGGACACGAAGCTCTCCGGGCGCAGCGCCACGATCCCGGTGACCGTGCAGAACAACCTGGTGCAGGGCGTCGACCACCTGATCCTGCGGCTCACCTCGACCAACCCGACCCGTCTGGAGATCGGCGGCGACGACTACGCCGAGCAGCGGGTCACCGTCTCCGGCGGGCACACCTCGACGGTGAAGTTCACCACGTCGGCCAACGTCAACGGCCAGACCCGGGTGATCGCGCAGCTGTACACCGAGGACGGCCAGAAGTACGGCAACGCGGTCGATTTCGAGGTGAAGGTCACCGAGATCACCGCCACGGTGATGCTGGTCATCGGCGGCGGCGTCCTGCTCCTCGTGCTGGCGGGCTTCCGCATGTACACCCACCGCAAGCGCGCCGCGGCACGGGCGGCCGCGGAGCCGGACGCCTCCCAGGAGGGCGACGAGGCCGGGTCCGACGCGGCGGACGAGCCCTCCGCCGGCCCGGAGAGCTCCGGGGGTTCCGCGGAGCACGCCGAGGAGGAGTCCGGCGTCCCGACCGGGGCGGAGGGCCCGCAGCAGCCGAGTGACGGGACACCGGACACCGCAGCGGAAAGCGCGGACCCGTCCGGCACGGGTGAGAGAGTGGACCGTTGAGGAAGTCGTGGCCGGTGGGCCCGGGACGATGAGGTGGGGTAACCATGAACGCGCCGTACGAGGGTGACCGCGGCCAGGCCGCGGGCCGCTCGGGCCCTCCCGAGGGCATGCCGCCCGAGAACGGGCAGGTGCCGCCGCAGCACCCCGCGGACATGTACCTCCAGGACGCCTACGACCAGGATCCCTACCGGTCCCAGGACCTCACCGCACAGGATCCGGTCGCCGAGGCGCTCTACGACCGTGCCGCGCACCCCCCGCCGCCCCCGGGCTCCCACCAGCCGCCGCAGCCGCTGTACGGCACGCCTGAGCAGTCCCCGTACGCCCCCGACCCGCGTATGTGGGCCCGGACCCCGGCGCCCGAGCCGGAGGGCCCCACCCAGTACCTGCCCTACGGCGACGACCCGCGCACCACCCAGTTCGTCGGCGTCGACGATCTGGTGACGCACTCGGGCGAGCAGCAGCACCAGCCCGACGCCTTCGCCCACCTCTTCCGGGACCAGCAGCAGGGCGGTCACCCGCAGCAGGCCGGCTCGGCCGTGCCGGGCCCGGCACAGGCTCCCGGCGGTCCGGCGGCGGCTGCCCGCCGCCCGGGACCGGTGTCCCCGCCGCCCGGGGTGGACCAGACGATGAACCTCACCGCCACGCCGGACGCGGCTCCCTTGCCCGACGCCCCGGCCGCCTCGAAGAAGGGCGGACGCGCCGCGGGGCTGCTGAAGTCCAGCGCCGTCATGGCGGCGGGCACGATGGTCTCTCGCCTGACCGGCTTCGTCCGGTCCGCGCTGATCGTCTCGGCGCTGGGCGTCGGCCTCCTCGGCGACACCTTCCAGGTGGCCTACCAGCTGCCCACGATGATCTACATCCTGACCGTCGGCGGCGGCCTCAACTCCGTCTTCGTGCCGCAGCTCGTGCGCGCCATGAAGGAGGACGAGGACGGCGGCGAGGCCTTCGCCAACCGCCTGCTCACGCTGGTCATGGTGGCGCTCGGACTGCTCACCGTCGCCGCGATCGCCGCCGCGCCCGTCCTGATCCGTCTGCTGTCCGACTCGGTGGCCGGCGAGCCGGCGGCCAACGAGGTGGGCGTCACCTTCGTCCGCTACTTCCTGCCCTCGATCTTCTTCATGGGCGTCCACGTGGTGATGGGTCAGATCCTCAACGCGCGCGGGAAGTTCGGGGCGATGATGTGGACGCCGGTCCTCAACAACATCGTCATCATCGTGACGCTGGGCATGTTCATCTGGGTCTACGGCACCTCCGCCGACTCGGGGATGAAGGTCACGACCATCCCGCCGGAGGCCGAGCGGCTCCTCGGCGTCGGCGTCCTGCTCGGCCTGGTCGTCCAGGCCCTCGCGATGATCCCGTACCTGCGCGAGACCGGGTTCCGGATGCGGCTGCGCTTCGACTGGAAGGGCCACGGCCTCGGCAAGGCGGCGACCCTCGCCAAGTGGACCGTGTTGTTCGTCCTGGCCAACCAGGCCGGCGCGCTCGTCGTCACCCAGCTGTCCACGTCGGCGGGCAAGGCCTCGCACATCGACGGCACCGGCTTCGCGGCCTACGCCAACGCCCAGCTCATCTGGGGCCTGCCGCAGGCCATCATCACGGTCTCCCTGATGGCCGCGCTGCTGCCCCGCATCTCCCGCTCGGCCGCCGAGGACGACGGGGGCGCCGTCCGCGACGACATCTCGCAGGGCCTGCGCACCACCGCGGTCGCGATCGTGCCGATCGCCTTCGGCTTCCTCGCGCTCGGCATCCCGATGTGCACACTGATCTTCGGCTCCTCGGGCACCGGCTCGGCCACCAACATGGGCTTCATGCTGATGGCCTTCGGTCTCGGCCTGATCCCGTACTCCGTGCAGTACGTCGTCCTGCGCGCCTTCTATGCCTACGAAGACACCCGCACGCCCTTCTACAACACGGTCATCGTGGCGGCGGTCAACGCGAGCGCCTCTTTGGTCTGCTACTTCGTCCTCCCCACCCGCTGGGCGGTGGTCGGCATGGCGGCCTCCTACGGTTTGGCATACGCGATCGGCGTCGGCGTCGCCTGGAACCGGCTGCGCAAGCGGCTGGGCGGCGACCTCGACGGCTCCCACGTCCTGCGCACGTACGCCCGTCTGTGCATCGCCTCCGTGCCGGCCGCCCTCATCAGCGGCGCGGCCTGCTACGGCATCGGCCACAGTCTCGGTCAGGGCGTCCTGGGCTCGTTCGCCGCGCTGCTGGCCGGCGGGGCGCTGCTGCTCGGCGTCTTCTTCGTCGCCGCCCGCCGCATGCGCATCGAGGAGCTCAACTCGCTCGTCGGTATGGTGCGCGGACGCCTGGGTCGCTGAGGCAAGGGGTAGGCGCACAACCATCGTCCGCCGCCGCGTGTCGTGCATAGCGTCGGACTGTGGGCACAATTGGGTTCGGCGTCGGACGGCGCGCACGGGGTCGGACGGCGCGCAATGGATGGGGAGGCAGGAACGACGGTGGCGGAACGGAGCACAGCTGCCGTCGACGTGGCAGACAACAGCGGTGACGAACCGCTGACCGCACAAGCGGACCAGTCCACGGCCGACGGGGTGGTCAAGAACCGGGAGCAGGACACGGACAGCGACGAGGCACAGGGGAGCGGCGGGACGGAACATCCCGGAAAGGCCTCACCGCCGGAACTGCACAGCGGTCACAAGCTCGCCAGACGCTACCGCCTCGAAGAGTGCGTCACCCGTCTGGACGGCTTCAGCAGTTGGCGTGCGGTCGACGAGAAACTCCGCCGGGCCGTGGGCGTCCACATCCTGCCCGCGGACCACTCACGGGCGCGTTCGGTGCTGGCCGCGGCCCGCTCCTCCGCCCTGCTGGGCGATCCCCGCTTCGTCCAGGTGCTGGACGCCGTCGAGGAGAACGACCTCGTCTACGTCGTCCACGAGTGGCTGCCCGACGCCACCGAACTGACCGCGTTGCTCGCGGCCGGTCCGCTGGAGCCGCACGACGCCTACCAGATGGTCAGTCAGATCGCCTCCGCGATGGCCGCGGCGCACCGCGAAGGCCTGTCGCACCTGCGGCTGAACCCCAACGCCGTGCTGCGCACCTCCTCGGGACAGTGGCGCATCCGCGGCCTCGCCGTGAACGCCGCCCTGCGCGGCGTCTCCACCGAGACCCCTCAGCGCACCGACACCGAGGCGATCGGCGCCCTGCTCTACGCGGCGCTCACCCAGCGCTGGCCCTACGAGAACGACGCCTACGGGCTGTCCGGCCTGCCCAAGGACGTCGGGCTGATCGCACCCGACCAGGTGCGTGCCGGCGTCCACCGCGGGCTGTCGGAGCTGTCCATGCGCGCGCTCGTGAACGACGGCGCGACCGCCTCCCGGCATGAGGCCGCCTGCACCACGCCGGAGGAGCTGGTGAAGGCTATCGGCGAGATGCCCCGCATCCGCCCGCCGGAGCCGGCCTTCACCGCACCGCCGGAGTACCAGCGCACGACGTACCAGCAGGGCACCTACGGCCGCCCCGCGCCGCACCCGGCTGCCACACAGCGGGTGCCGGTGCCGCCGCCTCCGCTGCAGAGCCGCACCGGCAGGGCCCTGAAGTGGGCGGTCTCCGCTCTCCTCATCGCCGCGCTCGGACTGGGCAGCTGGCAGCTCGCGGACGCCCTGATGGACCGGAGCAAGCCCGACGACACCAACCAGACACAGACGACGGACGAGGGCGACAAGAACAGCGCGGCGCCCAAGCCGGTCAGCGTGCTCAAGATCCACGACGCCGCCGAGTACTACCCGGACGGCACCCCGCAGCACGCCAACGACGCGAAGCTCACCTACGACGGCGACAGTTCGACGTACTGGCGGTCGCGATCCTTCGACGCCGGGCCCGTGCTCGCGCCGTACAAGAAGGGCGTGGGAATCGTCTACGACCTCGGCTCGGAGAAGGAGGTCTCCGCGGTCTCGATAGGGCTTCTCTACGGCGGCGACTACACCGCCGCCGGCATGTACGCGGCCGACTCGCTCTCGTCGTCGGCTCCTCTCACGTCGATGAAGAAGATCGCGGACGCCCGGACGTCGGGACGGGAACTGAAGATTTCCGCCAAGACGGCGGTGAAGACGCGGTACGTTCTCGTATGGATCACCGCCGCGCCCAAGAACCCCGGCGACGAGTGGACCGGCGCCGGCTACAAGCAGGCCATCACCGACGTGAAGTTCACGGGCTGACGTCTCACCGGAGGGGGAGGAGGCCCATGGCGAACGGCGCCGCACACGACGCAGTGAGCGATACGGACCTCCTCGCCCGCCACGTCGCAGGCGATCCCGACGCCTTCGGTGAGCTCGTGCGGCGTCATCGTGACCGCCTCTGGGCGGTGGCCCTGCGCACGCTGGGAGACCGCGAGGAGGCCGCTGACGCCGTCCAGGACGCCCTGGTGTCCGCCTACCGGGCCGCCCACACCTTCCGCGGCCAGTCCGCCGTCACGACCTGGCTGCACCGCATCACGGTCAACGCCTGTCTGGACCGCGCCCGCAAGGCCGCTTCCCGCAAGACCTCGCCGGTCGACGACGCCGAGCGGCTGGAGCAGTTGCTGGAGCCGCACGAGTCCGCGTCCGCCCCTGCGGAACGCAATGACGTGCACCGCCAGCTCATCGAAGCGCTCGGCACCCTCCCGCCCGATCAGCGGGCCGCACTGGTCCTCGTGGACATGCAGGGCTACCCCGTCGCCGAGGCCGCTCGCGTCCTCGACGTGCCGACCGGCACCGTCAAGAGCCGCTGCGCCCGCGGCAGAGCGAGACTCCTGCCCCTGCTCACGCATCTGCGGCCGGACGGCGGTGACACCGGCAGGGATCCCGAGGCCGACGGAAGAGACGGCGCTCCAGGACGGAACCGGGCGCAGGGGACATCCGTCCCACCGGCAGCGGAAACTCCCGTGGAGGATCCGGACAGCGCCGGGACAGGCGATTCAGCTGCTGTGAAGGGCGGAGGTGGGCGGGCGTGACAACGACGACGGACACGACCGGACACCCGGACGTCGCGGAGATCTCCGACCTCACCGAGGGCCTGCTCGATTCCGACCGAAGCACCGCGGTCCGCCGGCATCTGGACTCCTGCACCCTGTGCGCGGACGTCCATGCCTCGCTGGAGGAGATCCGAGGCCTCCTCGGCGCTCAGCCCGAACCGCCGCAGATGCCGGACGACGTCGCCCGCCGTATCGACGCCGCCCTCGCCGCCGAGGCTCTGCTGAGCGTCGCGGCTCCTGGTGAGGACGATGTTCACGAGGCATCCGCCTCCCTCACCCCCGACGCGGAAGCGACCGGTGTTTCACGTGAAACAGCGGCGGCGTCAGGTCGCCCCTCGGGGCATGCCCGCAGCGCCACCACGGGGCCGGGCCGCAAACCGCACAAGGGCCGGGAGAGCCGGGAGAGCGGCACCAACCGCAAGCGGCTCGGTCGTCGTCAGGTGGCCGTCCTCGGCGCGGTCTTCACTGCGGCGGCGCTGGGACTCGGGTCGGTCCTGGTGTCGTCCCTCACGGACGCCGGGAGCCCGGGCACCTTGGCACATCAGTCCGCCTCGCCGGACACCTTCTCCACGAGCAAGCTCGAGGGCCAGGTCGCCGCGCTCCTGTCCAAGGCCGGAGTCTCTCGGACCCCGCAGAGCATGGGCATCAACGGAGAGACCGGCGGCGAGACCGACAAGGGATCGCCGCGGGTCCTGCGACAGCCCACGGTTCCGTCGTGCGTTCAGCAGGGGATCGGACGCAGTGACGCGGCTCTCGCCACCGAAGAGGGCACATACCAAGGGACGGCAGCTCTGCTCGTCGTGCTCCCCGACACATCGGACAGCACGCGGGTCGACGCCTACATCGTGGACAAGTCCTGTGTGACCCATCCCTCGGCGAGTCCCGCCGACGTTCTCCTGACGACCTCTTACCCCCGTCGCTGACACGACGTTTCCCCGCGTCACCGACACCCGCGGTCCTGCATCGTCTCTCCGTCGACGTTCCCGGCGGTCTCGTCCCTTCGTGTGCCCGGACACAGCGGGAATGCGCGCCCCTTAGGATCCGTTGGGTGGGGTGAGAGTCCAAGTGGCTCCCACCGCTCGACCGATGCAGTCCCCAGAGACGAGGAATCCAGCCGTGAGCGACGTCCGTAACGTGATCATCATCGGCTCCGGTCCCGCCGGCTACACCGCCGCGCTGTACACCGCGCGCGCGTCGCTGAAGCCGCTGGTGTTCGAAGGTGCCGTCACCGCGGGCGGTGCTCTGATGAACACCACCGAGGTCGAGAACTTTCCCGGCTTCCAGGACGGCATCATGGGCCCCGAGCTCATGGACAACATGCGCGCCCAGGCCGAGCGCTTCGGCGCCGAGCTGATCCCCGACGACATCGTCTCCGTGGACCTCACCGGTGAGATCAAGACCGTCACGGACACCGCCGGCACGATCCACCGTGCCAAGGCCGTCATCGTGACCACCGGGTCCCAGCACCGCAAGCTCGGCCTGCCGAACGAGGACGCCCTGTCCGGCCGCGGTGTCTCCTGGTGCGCCACCTGTGACGGCTTCTTCTTCAAGGACCAGGACATCGCCGTGATCGGCGGCGGCGACACCGCAATGGAGGAGGCGACCTTCCTCTCGCGCTTCGCCAAGTCCGTGACGATCGTCCACCGCCGGGACACGCTGCGCGCCTCCAAGGCGATGCAGGAGCGTGCCTTCGCCGACCCGAAGATCAAGTTCGTCTGGGACAGCGAGGTCGCCGAGATCCACGGTGATCCGAAGCTTGCCGGGCTGAAGCTGCGCAACCTCAAGACCGGCGAGCTGTCGGACCTGGCGGTGACCGGACTGTTCATCGCCATCGGCCACGACCCGCGCACCGAGCTCTTCAAGGGTCAGCTCGACCTCGACGAAGAGGGCTACCTCAAGGTCACCGCCCCGTCCACCCGCACCAACCTGACCGGTGTCTTCGCCGCCGGCGACGTCGTGGACCACACCTACCGCCAGGCGATCACCGCAGCCGGCACCGGATGCTCCTCCGCTCTCGACGCTGAGCGCTACCTCGCCGCTCTCGCCGACGAGGAGCAGGCGGAGCCCGAGAAGACCACCGTCTGACCGACCACCGTCTGCCCCCCTCCCCGTCCCACCGCACAGAGAAGTAAGGAGCCCCCTGTGGCCGGCACCCTGAAGAATGTGACCGACGCCGACTTCGAAGAGGTCGTCCTCAAGAGCGACAAGCCCGTCCTGGTGGACTTCTGGGCCGAGTGGTGCGGTCCGTGCCGCCAGATCGCTCCTTCCCTCGAGGCGATCGCCGCGGAGCACGGCGAGAAGATCGAGATCGTCAAGCTCAACATCGACGAGAACCCGGCCACGGCTGCCAAGTACGGCGTCATGTCGATCCCGACGCTGAACGTGTACCAGGGCGGCGAGGTCGCCAAGACGATCGTCGGCGCCAAGCCGAAGGCCGCGCTCGTACGCGACCTGGAGACCTTCATCTCCGAGTGACGCACCGCTCGTGCGGCATCGCGGCAGCTACACGACGAACGTGTGTGGGCCGGCCCTTCGGGGTCGGCCCACACACGTTTCACGTGAAACATCAGCTCGCCGAAAACGCCCGGTCTCACGGAGCGCCTCTACAGAGGCCGTAGTGCGGGCTCCTTCTGGACCGCCCCCAGCAGACGGTCGAGCGCCATCTCCACGTCTTCCTTCCAGGACAGCGTCGTCCGCAGTTCCAGCCTCAGGCGGGGATGCGCGGGATGAGAGCGCATCGTCTTGAAGCCCACCGCCAGCAGATGATCGGCAGGGAGCACACAGGCCGGCCCTGACCAGTGGGCGTCGCCGAACGCCTCGATCGCCTTGAAGCCCCGTCGCAGCAGGTCCTTCGCGACCGTCTGGACCATCACCCGCCCGAGCCCCTGCCCCTGGTACCCCGGCATGATGAACGCCGTCATCAGCTGCACGGCATCCGGCGACACGGGGCTCGTGGGAAATGCCGTCGAGCGGGGCACATAGGCGGGCGGCGCGTAGAGAACAAAGCCCACCGGGACGTCGTCCACATAGACGACCCTGCCGCACGACCCCCAGTCCAACAGGACGGCGGAGATCCAGGACTCCTTCTCCAGGGCGGATGTCCCCGCCTTTACCGCGGCCTCACCCCTGACGGGGTCCAGTTCCCAGAAGACACACGAGCGACAGCGTCTGGGAAGGTCCTGAAGGTTGTCCAGCGTGAGCGGTACGAGCCGTCGCCCCATGAAGGCTGTTCCTCGCTTCCTTCGCCCGCAGCTTCGCGAGCGGCTGCCAGAGCGCCCCGTTCTCTGAGCAGACTGCCGACGAATCCGCCGACCGCCCCCAGTCCCAGTCCTGCGCTCACCAGTCCGGTCCGGCTCATCGTTCGCATGCCCTCGCCTCCCGCTCCGAGGTACTGCCAGGTGGATGCGCCACAACCCCTCCGCATCGTATCCACCATGCGAGACCATCGATACTGCCCGCAAGCAAAGAGCGAGCCGTGTTCCGGTAGACAACCGGACACGGCTCGCTCACGCTCACTGGCTCCTCAGCCCGACACTGCCCGGGCTGAGCCGCCGCTCAGTCTTCCGTCTCCTCCGCGCCGCCGCCGATGACGCCCTTCTGCAGCACGGGCCCCTCTCCGGGAGCAAGCGTGCCGAGGATGCGCTCAAGGTCCTCCATCGAGGCGAACTCGACGGTGATCTTCCCCTTCTTCTGTCCGAGATCGACCTTCACCCGCGTTTCGAAGCGGTCCGAGAGCCGCGTCGCGAGGTCGGTCAGCGCCGGCGACAGCCGGCCACCGGCCCGCGGCCCCTTGGCCCGCTGAGCCGTCTGCGGACGCGAGCCCATCAGGGTCACGATCTCCTCGACCGCTCGCACCGACAGCCCCTCGGCGACGATGCGGTGGGCCAGCCGGTCCTGCTCCTCCGAGTCATCCACGGAGAGCAGCGCCCGGGCGTGGCCCGCGGAAAGCACCCCGGCCGCGACCCGGCGCTGAACCGCCGGCGAGAGCTTCAGCAGACGCAGAGTGTTGGAGACCTGCGGGCGGGATCGCCCGATACGGTCCGCCAGCTGATCATGCGTGCAGTTGAAGTCCTTGAGCAGTTGATCGTAGGCGGCCGCCTCTTCCAGCGGGTTCAGCTGAGCCCGGTGAAGGTTCTCCAGGAGCGCGTCCAGGAGCAGCTTCTCGTCGTCCGTGGCCCGCACGATCGCAGGGATCGCCTCCAGGCCGGCCTCACGGCAGGCCCGCCAGCGCCGCTCGCCCATGATGAGCTCATAGCGCGCGGGGCCGAGCTGACGCACCACGACCGGCTGGAGGAGCCCGACCTCCTGGATGGAGGTGATGAGCTCATGCAGGGCATCCTCGTCGAAGACCTCACGGGGCTGGCGCGGGTTCGGCGTGATGTGGTCGAGGGGGATCTCGGCGAAGTGTGCGCCGATGGGCGGCGCAGGTGACTCAAGGACGCTGCTCGCGGACGAGTCCTCTGTTTCACGTGAAACAGCCGGCAGTGTGGCCACCTTCGCTGCGGCCACCCCCCGGTCGGTCGTCAGCACCGGCACCGCCGCAGGGGAGGTGGGCCCTCCGCCGATCGCAGCCTGCGCTGGCGTCTTCTCCGTCGGGGCAGCAGGGATCAACGCACCGAGACCACGGCCCAACCCCCTCCGTCGCTCACTCACTGGACGCCCTCCACCATGTTCGGGTTGTTCTGAGCGCCGATATGGGCGTGCGTGGCGTCATAGCTGACCCCGACGCCCTTCAGCGCGAGCTCTCGTGCTGCCTCAAGATAGGAGAGGGCGCCGCTCGATCCGGGATCGTACGTCAGCACCGTCTGCCCATAGCTCGGCGCTTCGGAGATGCGGACGGATCGGGGAATGCTCGTCCGCAGCACCTCCTCGCCGAAGTGGGTGCGCACCTCTTCGGCGACCTGCGACGCGAGGCGCGTCCGGCCGTCGTACATGGTGAGCAGGATGGTCGACACATGCAGGGTGGGGTTGAGGTGCCCCCGCACCAGGTCGACGTTGCGCAGCAGCTGTCCCAGCCCCTCCAGCGCGTAGTACTCGCACTGGATCGGGATCAGCACCTCCGCGCCGGCCACCAGCGCGTTGACCGTCAGCAGGCCGAGGGAGGGCGGGCAGTCGATGAGGATGTAGTCCAACGGCTGCTCGTACGCCTGGATCGCTCTCTGCAGTCGGCTCTCACGGGCCACCAGGGAGACCAGCTCGATCTCCGCGCCGGCCAGGTCGATCGTGGCCGGGGCGCAGAAGAGGCCTTCTACGTCGGGGACGGGCTGGACGACCTCGGACAGCGGGCGGCTGTCCACCAGCACGTCGTAGATGGACGGCACCTCGGCGTGGTGATCGATCCCCAGCGCCGTGGATGCGTTGCCTTGTGGGTCGAGGTCGACCACCAGGACACGGCCACCGTGCAGGGCCAGGGACGCGGCAAGGTTGACGGTCGTCGTCGTCTTGCCCACACCGCCCTTTTGGTTGGCGACGACGATCACACGGGTCTGCTCAGGGCGTGGCAGACCCTCGCCGGCGCGGCCCAGAGCCTCCACCGCGAGTTGGGCAGCACGACCGATCGGGGTGTCATCCATCGGAGGCGGTGTTTCACGTGAAACATCCTCCCCAAATGACTCGGTACGGGGACCGGGGACCGGATCGGTCATCGGTCCCGCGATGTTTGCGTCGGACCGCAAGGCTTCACTCTCCTCGACTTCAGGCTCGCAATGAACAGAGCCTCCCATGTCTTCGGGGTCGTGAACCAGTGAGGCCTGGCCTTCTGTGGAGAAATCCGCCTCTGTGGACAACTCGCGCACCTCATCGAGTGAACCGAGAGGCTTGCGGTCGCGAGGTTCGGCTGCGGCGCGACCGCGACTGATGATGCCGTGGAGCAGTGAGCGACGTTTCACGTGAAACACGATGCACAGCGCCTGCGGCCGGACCGTTGCGACACTCCGCGACGGGGAGGACGGGCAGCTTGTGTGGAGTACGCCTCAGCGACGTCGCCGGGTCCGGCCGGTCCGCGCCGCCTTGGCCCGCTTGGCCGCGAACCGCACACCGCCGGGGCTTTCCCCGACCTCGACGCGCACCACCGTCGACAGCGGGTCGACCACTCCCTCACCGACCTGCAGGATGGAGGTGCCCACCGCGCCCAGCTTGCTCAGGGCGGTGGCCGCACTCTTCAGCTCGTCCTCGGCGGTGTCGCCCTTGAGAGCGAGCATCTCACCGTAGGGCCGCAACAGCGGGATGCCCCAGGTGGCGAGCCGGTCCAGAGGGGCCACAGCGCGGGCGGTCACCACGTGGACCGGTGGCATCGAGCCCATGACCTCCTCGGCGCGGCCACGGGCGACCGTCACATGATCGAGGCCCAGAAGTTCGACGACCTCGGTGAGGAAGTTGGTGCGGCGCAGCAGCGGCTCAAGCAGGGTGATCTTCAGATCCTCCCGCACGAGCGCCAGGGGGATACCAGGCAGCCCAGCGCCCGAGCCCACATCGCACACGGTCACCCCCTCCGGCACGACCTCGGAGAGCACCGCGCAGTTCAGCAGGTGCCTCTCCCACAGGCGAGGCACCTCGCGCGGGCCGATGAGCCCACGCTGCACGCCTGCCTCGGCCAGCAGCTCGGCGTACCGGACCGCATCATCGAAGCGATCGCCGAATACCTCGCGTGCCACATCGGGCGCAGAGGGGAGCTCCGCTGCCTCCGTCACGGGGACCGTCCTTCCGTACCGCATCAGCGCTTCGAGCGCCGACCACCAGAACTATCAGGCTGACAAAGACCGGCCCCGTCTGCACAACAGACGGGGCCGGGGTGATGTTCGTACCGAATCAGTTGGGCAGCACGACGACGAAGCGCTGCGGCTCCTCGCCCTCGGACTCGCTGCGCAGGCCCGCGGCCTTGACCGCGTCGTGGACGACCTTGCGCTCGAAGGGCGTCATCGGCTTGAGCCGTACCGGCTCGCCGCTGTTCTTCGCGTCGGCGGCCGCCTTGGCCCCCAGCTCGGAGAGTTCGGCGCGCTTGTTGGCGCGGTAGCCCGCGATGTCCAGCATCAGCCGACTGCGGTCGCCGGTCTCCCGGTGCACGGCCAGGCGCGTCAGCTCCTGCAGCGCCTCCAGCACCTCACCGTCGCGGCCGACCAGCTTCTGCAGGTCACGGGTGCCCGCGTCGCTGATGATCGACACAGAGGCGCGGTCGGCCTCGACGTCCATGTCGATGTCGCCGTCGAGATCGGCGATGTCCAGCAGACCCTCGAGGTAGTCCGCCGCGATCTCGCCCTCCTGCTCCAGGCGGGTCAGGGTGTCTGCACCCTCGGCGGCGGCGGAGGTGGTGCCTTCCGTCACGGGATGGGCTCCTTCTACTTCTTGGACGGGGACTTGGGGCGCTGCGGGCCGCCCTTGCGCTGCCCGGACTGGGCCTTGCTGCGGCCGGCGCTGCCGGACTTGGGCGTGGCCTGCTTGGCGTCGTCGGCGGCCGAGGAGGGCTTGGCGTCCTCCGGCTCGTCGGACTTGCTCAGCGAGGTGGTCTCACCGGCCGCCTTGGGGGCCGTGGACTGGCGCTGGGACTTCGACTGCCGCTTGGGCTGCTGACGCTTGGCGACCGCATTCGTCTGCGCGCTGTCCTCGGCCTGAGCGGCGGCCTGGGCCTCGCTCTTGACCACATTGCCGTCGGCCTGGGCGGCGAAGCCCACCTTGGTCAGCCCGTTGATGAACTTGCGCTCGGCGTCGTTGCGGTCGCGGCCCTTGGCGACGATGGCCTTGACGATGGCCTTCTCGCTGCGGCGGCGGGTCTTGCCGTGCTGCGTGACGTGCTTGTAGAGGCGCTCCAGGTACGCGGCCTGAGCCTTGGAACCCGGCGTCGGGTTGTTGCGGATCACGTACATCTGCTGGCCCATGGTCCACACGTTGGTGGTCAGCCAGTAGACGAGGACACCGACGGGGAAGTTGATGCCGAAGACGGCGAACATGACCGGGAAGACGTACATCAGCATCTTCTGCTGCTGCATGAACGGCGTCTTCACCGAGGTGTCGACGTTCTTCGTCATCAGCTGGCGCTGCGTGAAGAACTGCGAGGCCGACATCAGGACGATCATGATCGCGGTGACCACGCGGACGTCCGTCAGCGAAGCGCCGAGCGACTCCACCTTCGCCGCGCCGTCGGTGAACTTCGCCGCCAGCGGAGCGCCGAAGATGTGCGCCTTGCGCGCGCTCTCCAGCAGCTGCTCGTTGATGACGCCGATCTGGTCGCCCGTCGCGATGCCGTTGAGCACGTGGTACAGGGCGAAGAAGAACGGGGACTGCGCCAGGATGGGAAGGCACGAGGAGAGCGGGTTGGTGCCCGTCTCCTTGTACAGCTTCATCATCTCTTCGGACTGACGCTGTTTGTCGTTCTTGTAGCGCTCCTGGATCTTCTTCATCTCGGGCTGGAGCGTCTGCATGGCCCGCGTCGACTTGATCTGCTTCACGAAGAGCGGGATCAGGCAGATACGGATCAGGATCACCAGAGACACGATCGACAGGCCCCAGGCCCACCCGGTGTCGGGGCCGAAGATGGACCCGTACACCTTGTGGAACTGGACGATGACCCAGGAGACAGGTGTCGTGATGAAGCTGAAGAGGCTGGCAATCGTGTCCACTAATCATGCTCCTTGGGCATGGGACGGTGTCTCTGCGGCCGGGCCCGAAGCAGTCGGGGCTCCGGTGGCCGTTTCGGCGGCGGAGGTCCCGCCCCTGCGTGCACGCCAGGCGTCACGCAGCATTTCGTGCCACCGCGGGCGCTTGCGCGGCGGAACATGGTCCACGCCGCCGAGCGACCACGGGTTGCACCGCAGGATGCGCCAGGCGGTGAGAGCCGTTCCCTTGATCGCACCGTGTCGGTCGATGGCCGTGTAGCCGTAGTGGGAGCACGACGGGTAGTACTTGCACACCGGCCCGAGCAGCGGACTGATCGTCCACTGGTAGAGCTTGATCAGAGCCAGCAGCGGGTACTTCATCGCGCGCCCCCTCCCAGTAGCCGTACTAGGGCGGCATCCAGGTCTTGGGCCAGCTGTGCGTGGTCGGCGTCGCCCGCCCCGGGCAACGCCCGTACGACTACCAGGCTACCGGGGGGAAACCGGGTGACTCGCTCGCGCATCAGGTGACGCAGCCTGCGCTTGACCTTGTTGCGCACGACCGCGCCGCCCACAGCCTTGCTCACGACGAAACCCGCACGCGTCGGGGGAGCGCTCTCCCCAGGCGCGTGCGGGTCCGTGGCACCGCTTCGAAAATGGACCACGAGGGTCGGGCGGCCCGCCCGACGACCTCGTCGTACCGCGGTCGCGAAGTCCTCGCGCCGCCTCAGCCGATGCTCGGTAGGCAGCACGACGTCATGACCTGATCAGGCTCAGGCGGACAGGTTCGCGCGACCCTTGCTGCGGCGGTTCGCGAGAATCGCGCGACCGGCACGGGTGCGCATCCGCAGGCGGAAGCCGTGGGTCTTGGCAC
The DNA here is from genome assembly GCF_040299045.1 of Streptomyces sp. NPDC001027. NCBI lineage: Bacteria > Bacillati > Actinomycetota > Actinomycetes > Kitasatosporales > Streptomycetaceae > Streptomyces > Streptomyces sp. NPDC001027. The sequence goes on along the minus strand of NZ_JBEPBI010000033.1, from coordinate 28,910 downwards.
GACGGCGGTTGTTCGGCTGGAAGGTGCGCTTGCTCACTCGGGGGCTCCAGAAATCAATCGGTGGTGGCGGGGTGCCGTCCTGGCTGTCACCGTGCGCCCACGAGGTAGCTCGCGGTCAACGCCCGAGTGCACCGCTTCCCGATCACCTGACGCGATCTGTGCCCATCGGAGGCAGGCGGCAGCAGCCATCGACAACTCGACCTGGTTACGGTACGCGCGGCTACGCCATCCGGTCAAACCGGCGGTCACAGGGAGACACTGTCCACAGCCTGGGGACAACAACTTGAACCGTACCCGCCGCCCTGACTACCGTGGCTGAACTCCGATTCGTTCCGTTGTCCCTGCCCCGCCCCATATGAATCCCGACCGTCCCACACTCACACGTTCGTGGGACCCACGAGAGAGCGTGCCCTGTGGCTGACGTGCCTGCCGATCTTGCCGCAGTGTGGCCACGAGTACTGGAGCAGCTCCTCGGGGAGGGACGCGCCCAGGGCGTCGAGGTGAAGGACGAACGCTGGATCCGCCGCTGCCAGCCGCTCGCGCTGGTCGCCGACACCGCCCTGCTGGCCGTGCCGAACGAGTTCGCCAAGAGCGTCCTCGAAGGCCGCCTCGCGCCGATCGTCAGCGAGACGCTGAGTCGCGAGTGCGGCCGCCCGATCCGCATCGCGATCACCGTCGACGATTCGGTCGGCGAGCCTTCTCCCCCTCCGGCGCCGTCGGCGTCGCAGCACGCGCGCTACGACGAGCAGGAGCTCCCCGCCGGGCCCTACGACGGCCAGGACGGCCCGGACGACCGGTACGAGTCCGGGAACCAGCCCGCCTACGAGGGCCGGTACGAGGGCTACGGCCGGCACCGCGGCGACCAGCTGCCCCCGGGACCCGGCGACCAGCTGCCCGGCACGCGCCCTGACCAGCAGCCGGGCCCCCGCGCGGACCAGCTGCCCACCGCGCGGCCCGCCTACCCGTCGGAGTACCAGCGCCCCGAGCCGGGCGCCTGGCCGCGGCCGCAGCAGGACGAGTACGGCTGGCAGCAGCAGCGGCTCGGCTTCCCCGAGCGCGACCCCTACGCGTCGCCCTCCTCCCACGACTCCTACGGCGGGGCCCCGGCCCAGGACCCCTACGGTTCGCCCTCGCAGGACTCCTACGGGCCGCCGTCCCAGGACTACCGTCCCCAGCCTGTGGACCGTCCGCCGTACGACCGCAGCCGCGCGGAGTACGAGCCGTCGCGCTCCGACTACGACCAGCGCGACCACGGCCGGCGTGAGCTGTCCGAGCCGCCGGCCGGTCCCGGGCACCCGCACCGCGGCGGCCCGGCCGGCCCCGGCCAGGGCGGCGCGGGCGGGGCCGCGGGCTCGTCCTCGCAGTCACCCGCGACGGCCGGACCCGGCGAGCCGACGGCCCGGCTGAACCCGAAGTACCTCTTCGACACGTTCGTCATCGGCGCCTCCAACCGGTTCGCGCACGCGGCCGCCGTCGCTGTCGCCGAGGCGCCCGCGAAGGCCTACAACCCCCTGTTCATCTACGGGGAGTCGGGCCTCGGCAAGACGCACCTGCTGCACGCCATCGGGCACTACGCGCGGAGCCTCTACCCCGGCACGCGCGTGCGGTACGTGAGCTCGGAGGAGTTCACCAACGAGTTCATCAACTCCATCCGGGACGGCAAGGGCGACAGCTTCCGCAAGCGGTACCGCGAGATGGACATCCTGCTCGTCGACGACATCCAGTTCCTCGCGGACAAGGAGTCGACGCAGGAGGAGTTCTTCCACACCTTCAACACGCTCCACAACGCCAACAAGCAGATCGTGCTCTCCAGCGACCGGCCGCCGCGCCAGCTGGTCACCCTCGAGGACCGGCTGCGCAACCGCTTCGAGTGGGGTCTGACCACCGACGTCCAGCCGCCGGAGCTGGAGACGCGCATCGCGATCCTGCGCAAGAAGGCGGTGCAGGAGCAGCTCAACGCCCCGCCGGAGGTGCTGGAGTTCATCGCCTCGCGGATCTCCCGCAACATCCGTGAACTGGAGGGCGCGCTGATCCGGGTGACGGCGTTCGCGTCGCTCAACCGGCAGCCGGTGGACCTGGGCCTGACGGAGATCGTCCTCAAGGACCTGATCCCCGGCGGCGAGGACTCCGCCCCCGAGATCACCTCGACGGCCATCATGGGCGCGACGGCCGACTACTTCGGCCTCACCATCGAGGACCTCTGCGGCACCTCCCGCGGGCGCGCGCTGGTCACGGCCCGGCAGATCGCCATGTACCTGTGCCGCGAGCTGACGGATCTGTCGCTGCCGAAGATCGGCGCGCTGTTCGGCGGCCGCGACCACACGACCGTGATGCACGCGGACCGCAAGATCCGCAATCTGATGGCCGAGCGGCGCTCCATCTACAACCAGGTGACCGAGCTGACGAACCGCATCAAGAACGGCTAGACACGGCGGCAGGCGGGGACTGAGCGCGCCGTCGCGTGTCCCCGGGCAGAAGAGCGCTGCCGCGCACCGCGACGAGGGCGCCCCCGGAGAAGCCTCCGGGGGCGCTTCTCGTCGTTCTGCGGGTCGTGCGGCGCTCGCCGTCCCGGCCGCCCACGGCCACCTCGCGACCGCCCCCGCGCGACCGTAGCGGCCCCGGAGCCCCGTCTGACGACCCGCCAAGTCCACGCACGGCGACGTTCCCGGGCTCGCGGGACGACTCTGCGCGGGCCGTCCGCGACCCTTCGCGCCCCCGTACGCCGCTCCCTCACACCCCGTACGCCGCCCCGCGCGGTCCCCCGCGTCCCCTCGCGACCCCTTCGCGGTCCCTCGCGGCACATCCGCCCGTCGTACGCCGGCCGTACAGCGCTCACCCGCTGTTCGAATACAGGGCGGGGTTACGGCCTCCCTCCACAGATTCGGCGACTTTCTCCCGTCCACACCCTGGGGACCGGGAAGTTGTCCAGACTGTGTCCACAGGCGAACGGGGTGCGGGAGGATCTCACCAGGTCACCTGGTTGTGGATTCGTGGACGAAGGATGTCCACAGGCTGTGGACAAAGAAATGATCCACAGCCTGTGCACCGAGTTGTCCACCGGCCGCCCACAGGACCAGGCCGGTTGTCCCCAGCGATCTTGAGCTTCTCCACATGTCTGTCCACTGTTCGGCAACGCGGCGCGCGTTCTCACCGGGGCGAGTGAAAGGCGTCACACCAAGGTGCCGGAGTGCCCTGTGGGAAACGGCGCCAAACCTGGGGACGGCGCTGGGGAGAACTCGCCCCTCCCTGTGCACGGTGTGTGCAGAACTTTCTGTTCTCCACAGAAGGCCCCGGTTGTCCACCGGCTCCACCCACAGGGTCGGTGGACAAAATATTGCCTCTGAGCTGCGAAAACGCAGTTATCCACCGTATCCACAGCCCCTACTACTACTCCCGACTAGAGAGAGCGAGAAATCCGTTTAGAAGGGGGTCCTGTGCACAACTCGCTCTTCGGCGCCCGGCTGCCCCTCGTCACGACTTGACCCCGAGGGGCACCTACTGTCAGTGCGGTGCGTCAGACTGGTCCCCGGTGGTCCTGCCCCGCACCGGGGCCGATCACACCGAGACAGCGACGCAAGCCAGGCAGGGCGAGAAGCGCCGGCAACAGCAGGAGGCGGCAAGAGTGAAGATCCGGGTGGAACGCGACGTACTCGCGGAGGCCGTGGCCTGGGCGGCGCGCAGCCTCCCGGCCCGCCCGCCGGCGCCGGTCCTCGCCGGCCTGCTGCTGAAGGCGGAGGACGGACAGCTGAGCCTGTCCAGCTTCGACTACGAGGTCTCCGCCCGCGTCTCGGTGGACGCCGAGACCGAGGAGGAGGGCACGGTCCTCGTCTCCGGCCGGCTCCTCGCCGACATCTGCCGGGCCCTGCCCAACCGCCCGGTGGAGATCTCCACAGACGGTGTACGGGCGACGGTGGTCTGCGGTTCCTCGCGGTTCACCCTGCACACGCTGCCGGTGGAGGAGTACCCCTCGCTGCCGCAGATGCCGAACGCGACGGGCACGGTCCCCGGCGAGGTCTTCGCCGCCGCGGCCGCCCAGGTCGCCATCGCCGCCGGGCGCGACGACACGCTGCCGGTGCTGACCGGCGTGCGCATCGAGATCGAGGGCGACACCGTCACCCTGGCCTCCACCGACCGCTACCGCTTCGCCGTCCGCGAGTTCCTGTGGAAGCCGGAGAACCCGGAGGCCTCCGCGGTCGCCCTGGTGCCCGCCAAGACGCTGCTGGACACCGCAAAGGCGCTCACGAGCGGCGACAGCGTCACCCTGGCGCTGTCCGGCGGCGGTTCGGGCGAGGGCCTGATCGGCTTCGAGGGCGCGGGCCGTCGTACGACGACGCGCCTCCTGGAGGGCGACCTCCCGAAGTACCGCACGCTGTTCCCGACGGAGTTCAACTCCGTCGCGGTGATCGAGACCGCCCCCTTCGTGGAGGCCGTCAAGCGCGTGGCCCTGGTCGCCGAGCGCAACACCCCGGTGCGGCTCAGCTTCGAGCAGGGCGTGCTGATCCTGGAGGCCGGTTCCAGCGACGACGCACAGGCTGTGGAAAGGGTCGACGCCCAGCTGGAGGGCGACGACATCTCGATCGCCTTCAACCCGACCTTCCTGCTGGACGGCCTGAGCGCCATCGACTCGCCGGTCGCACAGCTGTCCTTCACGACGTCCACCAAGCCCGCGCTGCTCAGCGGCAAGCCCGCGCTGGACGCGGAGGCGGACGACGCCTACAAGTACCTGATCATGCCGGTGCGGCTGAGCGGCTGAGCGGTCGGCACGCGCGCGTGGGCGGCCCGGTCGCCCCAGGTCGTCCACAGGCTGTGGCCGAACGGCCCCGGTCTGTGGACGAAGCCGCAGGTGGGCGGCGGGATGGGCGGTACGTCTGAGCGCGTATGCCCACAGGTGTGCGTGAGGGTCCGGGTTTAGGCTCGGACCGGGGCACGAGGTGCCCCACACGCCACACAGCGACCTAAGGAACAACTGATGGAGCTCGGTCTCGTCGGCCTCGGCAAGATGGGCGGCAACATGCGCGAGCGGATCCGCCGCGCCGGCCACACCGTCGTCGGATTCGACCGCAACCCCGACCTCGCGGACGTCCACAGCCTCGAAGAGCTGGTGGGCGAGCTCAAGGGCCCGCGGGTGGTCTGGGTGATGGTTCCGGCAGGCGCCGCCACCCAGTCGACCGTCGACGAGCTCGCCGAGCTGCTGGAGCCCGGCGACGTCGTGGTGGACGGCGGCAACTCCCGCTGGACGGACGACGAGAAGCACGCCGAGGAGCTCGCCGCCAAGGGCATCGGGTTCGTCGACTGCGGTGTCTCCGGCGGCGTCTGGGGTCTGGAGAACGGCTACGCGCTGATGTACGGCGGCGACGCGGAGAACGTCGCCAAGGTGCAGCCGGTCTTCGACGCGCTCAAGCCCGAGGGCGACTTCGGCGCGGTGCACGCCGGCAAGGTCGGCGCCGGCCACTTCGCCAAGATGGTCCACAACGGCATCGAGTACGCCATGATGCAGGCCTACGCCGAGGGCTGGGAGCTGCTGGAGAAGGTCGACTCGGTCACGGACGTGCGCGAGGTCTTCCGGTCCTGGCAGGAGGGCACGGTCATCCGGTCCTGGCTGCTGGACCTGGCCGTCAACGCCCTCGACGAGGACGAGCACCTCGACAAGCTGCGCGGCTTCGCCCAGGACTCCGGCGAGGGCCGGTGGACGGTCGAGGCGGCCATCGACAACGCCGTGCCGCTGCCCGCGATCACGGCCTCGCTGTTCGCGCGCTTCGCCTCCCGGCAGGACGACTCGCCGCAGATGAAGATGATCGCCGCGCTGCGCAACCAGTTCGGCGGCCACGCCGTCGAGAAGAAGTAATCCACAGGGTCGCCCCGCGATCCACAACCCTGGGGGAGGTCGGGACACGACCATGCACGTCACGCATCTGTCGCTGGCCGACTTCCGCTCGTACGCCCGGGTCGAGGTTCCGCTCGACCCGGGCGTCACCGCTTTCGTGGGCCCCAACGGGCAGGGCAAGACGAACCTCGTCGAGGCCGTCGGCTACCTCGCCACCCTCGGCAGCCACCGGGTCTCCTCGGACGCGCCGCTGGTCCGCATGGGCGCGGACCGCGCGATCGTCCGGGCCCAGGTCAAGCAGGGCGAGCGGCAGCAGCTGATCGAGCTGGAGCTGAACCCGGGCAAGGCAAACCGGGCCCGCATCAACAGGTCGTCCCAGGTCAGGCCACGTGACGTGCTGGGCATCATACGGACGGTGCTGTTCGCGCCGGAGGACCTGGCGCTGGTGAAGGGCGACCCCGGTGAGCGGCGCCGCTTCCTCGACGAGCTGATCACCGCGCGCTCCCCGCGGATGGCAGGGGTGCGCTCGGACTACGAGCGGGTGCTCAAGCAGCGCAACACCCTGCTGAAGTCCGCGGCGCTCGCGCGCCGGCACGGCGGCCGTTCCATGGACCTGTCGACGCTCGACGTGTGGGACCAGCACCTCGCGCGCGTGGGCGCCGAGCTGCTGGCCCGGCGGCTCGACCTGGTCGCCGCCCTCGGGCCGCTCGCCGACAAGGCGTACGAGCAGCTCGCGCCCGGCGGCGGACCCGTGGCCCTGGAGTACAAGCCCTCCGCGCCGGGAGAGGCGCACACGCGTGACGACCTCTACGAGCAGCTGACGGACGCCCTCGCGCAGGCCCGCAAGCAGGAGATCGAGCGGGGCGTCACCCTCGTCGGGCCGCACCGGGACGATCTGGTGCTCAAGCTCGGTCAGCTGCCCGCCAAGGGGTACGCCTCGCACGGCGAGTCCTGGTCGTACGCGTTGGCGCTGCGGCTCGCCTCGTACGACCTGCTGCGGGCGGAGGGCAACGAGCCGGTCCTGGTCCTGGACGACGTCTTCGCGGAACTGGACGCCCGCCGGCGGGAACGGCTGGCGGAGCTGGTCGCGCCCGGCGAGCAGGTGCTGGTGACGGCCGCGGTCGACGACGACGTGCCCCATGTGCTCGCCGGGGCGCGGTACACGGTGTCCGAGGGGTCGGTGGAGCGCGTATGAGCGCCGCCGGCGCCGCCGACGGGCCCGCCCCGAAGCGGGCCCCTGAGCCGAATCGGGCGCCCGAGCCGTCCGGCGTCGACCTCGCGCGCGTGGCGCTCAGGGCGGCCCGGGAGCAGGCACGCGCGCGTGGGGACGCGGCGCAGCAGAAGAAGCAGGTCCGGCGCGGGGCGGGGCTGCGCTCCGGGGCGCGCGCCGACGGCCGCGACCCGATGGCGCTGGGCGCCGCGATCAACCGGCTGCTCAACGAGCGCGGTTGGGAGGCGCCGGCCGCGGTGGGCGGGGTGATGGGCCGGTGGCCGCAGATCGTCGGCGAGGACGTGGCGAAGCACTGTGTGCCGGAGCGGTACGACGACGAGGAGCGGACGCTGATCGTGCGCTGTGACTCGACGGCCTGGGCGACGAACCTGCGGCTGCTCGCCCCGACGCTGGTCGCGCGCCTCAACGAGGACCTGGGGCACGGAGCGGTGCGGTTGATCAAGGTGCTGGGCCCGGGCGGCCCCGTGCGCCGCTACGGGCCTCTGAGGGCCCCCGGAAGCACCGGTCCGGGCGACACCTACGGGTGAGGTGCATCACGTCTTCGCAAGGCCGGGCGGTCCCTTCGCGACCGTCCGGCCTTCGTTTCGCGCGCCCGCGCACGGGTGCGCGCGGTGACCTGACTCCCAAGTAGCCAAGGGTTGACACCCGAAAGCGCTGAGTGCCGCTGTGAGCCTCTTGGAGCCCCCTTCCGTATATCGGGACCCGGAAGACGCCGGTTGAGGGCGGCACATGCGGACTCAGGTACCGGCAAACCCCCATCAGTGTCAGTGCTACCGGTAGACTGGAAGCCAATCCCGCCCCGAACGTGGGGACCGCCCGGGAGAAGTCGAGCAACGCTGATCAAGGCTGACCAACGCAACATGCCGCAGCCGCTCCGGCAACCCTCTCCGGAGGGGTCCCCAGAGCCTGGCTAGTGCTGTGCCAGAAAGGGCGCTTCGTGGCCGATTCCGGCAACCCCAACGAGAACATCCCGTCCACCGACGCCGGCGTGAACAGCGAGGCGAACGCCTCGGGCCACGAGGTCACCGCCTCGTACGACGCCAGCGCCATCACCGTCCTCGAGGGTCTGGACGCGGTCCGCAAGCGACCCGGTATGTACATCGGCTCGACCGGCGAGCGCGGTCTGCACCACCTGGTGTACGAGGTCGTCGACAACTCGGTCGACGAGGCCCTGGCCGGCCACGCCGACACCATCGACGTGACGATCCTCGCCGACGGCGGCGTGCGGGTCACCGACAACGGCCGAGGCATCCCGGTGGGCATCGTGGCCTCCGAGGGCAAGCCGGCCCTCGAGGTCGTGCTGACCGTGCTGCACGCGGGCGGCAAGTTCGGCGGCGGCGGCTACGCGGTCTCCGGCGGTCTGCACGGCGTCGGCGTCTCCGTCGTCAACGCCCTGTCGAGCAAGGTCGCCGTCGAGGTCCGGACCGACGGCCACCGCTGGACGCAGGACTACAAGATGGGCGTGCCCACCGCGCCGCTGGCCAAGCACGAGGCCATCGAGTTGACCGGCACGTCGGTCACCTTCTGGGCGGACGCCGACATCTTCGAGACCACCGAGTACTCCTTCGAGACGCTGTCGCGGCGCTTCCAGGAGATGGCGTTCCTCAACAAGGGCCTGACGATCAAGCTCACCGACGAGCGCGAGTCGGCGAAGGCCACCGCCGGGGCGGACGAGGCGGGTGCGGACGAGAAGGACGAGGTCAAGACCGTCACGTACCACTACGAGGGCGGCATCGTCGACTTCGTGAAGTACCTCAACTCCCGCAAGGGCGAGGCGGTGCACCCGACGATCATCGACCTGGAGGCGGAGGACAAGGAGAAGAGCCTGTCCCTCGAGGTCGCCATGCAGTGGAACAGCGGCTACAGCGAGGGCGTGTACTCCTTCGCCAACATCATCCACACGCATGAGGGCGGCACGCACGAGGAGGGCTTCCGCGCGGCGCTGACCAACCTGGTCAACAAGTACGCGCGCGACAAGAAGCTGCTGCGCGAGAAGGACGACAACCTCACGGGCGACGACATCCGCGAGGGTCTGACGGCGATCATCTCGGTCAAGCTGAGCGAGCCGCAGTTCGAGGGGCAGACCAAGACCAAGCTGGGCAACACGGAGGCCAAGACCTTCGTGCAGAAGGCGGTCTACGAGCACCTCAACGACTGGCTGGACCGCAACCCGGTCGAGGCGGCGGACATCGTCCGCAAGGGCATCCAGGCGGCCACCGCGCGCGTGGCGGCCCGCAAGGCCCGCGACCTGACCCGGCGCAAGGGTCTGCTGGAGTCGGCGTCCCTGCCGGGCAAGCTCTCCGACTGCCAGTCCAACGACCCCACCAAGTGCGAGATCTTCATCGTCGAGGGCGACTCGGCCGGCGGCTCGGCCAAGTCCGGCCGCAACCCGCAGTACCAGGCGATCCTCCCGATCCGCGGCAAGATCCTCAACGTCGAGAAGGCGCGGATCGACAAGATCCTGCAGAACCAGGAGATCCAGGCGCTGATCTCGGCCTTCGGCACGGGCGTGCACGAGGACTTCGACATCGAGAAGCTGCGCTATCACAAGATCATCCTGATGGCGGACGCCGACGTCGACGGCCAGCACATCAGCACCCTGCTGCTGACCTTCCTGTTCCGCTTCATGCGGCCGCTGGTCGAGGCCGGGCACGTGTACCTCTCCCGTCCGCCGCTCTACAAGATCAAGTGGGGTCGCGACGACATCGAGTACGCGTACTCCGACCGTGAGCGCGACGCGCTGATCGAGATGGGCCGCCAGCGCGGCAAGCGGGTGCGCGAGGACTCCATCCAGCGCTTCAAGGGTCTCGGCGAGATGAACGCCGAGGAGCTGCGCGTCACGACGATGGACCAGGAGCACCGCGTCCTCGGCCAGGTCACCCTCGACGACGCCGCCCAGGCCGACGACCTGTTCTCGGTCCTCATGGGCGAGGACGTCGAGGCGCGCCGCGCCTTCATCCAGCGCAACGCCAAGGACGTCCGCTTCCTCGACATCTGAGTCGGTCTCAGCTGACCGCGTCAGAAAGGATTCCCCCCAGCAATGACCGACGAGAACACTCCCGTCAGCCCTGAAGAGGGCGGCATCGTGATGCGCATCGAGCCCGTCGGGCTCGAGACGGAGATGCAGCGCTCGTATCTCGACTACGCGATGTCCGTCATCGTCTCGCGTGCGCTGCCGGACGTCCGCGACGGCCTCAAGCCCGTCCACCGCCGCGTCCTTTACGCCATGTACGACGGCGGCTACCGGCCCGAGCGCGGCTTCTACAAGTGCGCCCGCGTGGTCGGCGACGTCATGGGCAACTACCACCCGCACGGCGACAGTTCGATCTACGACGCGCTGGTGCGCCTCGCGCAGCCGTGGTCGATGCGCATGCCGCTGGTGGACTCCAACGGCAACTTCGGCTCACCGGGCAACGACCCGGCGGCGGCCATGCGGTACACCGAGTGCAAGATGGCGCCGCTGTCGATGGAGATGGTCCGTGACATCGACGAGGAGACCGTCGACTTCACGGACAACTACGACGGCCGCTCCCAGGAGCCGACCGTTCTGCCGGCCCGCTTCCCGAACCTGCTGATCAACGGCTCGGCGGGCATCGCGGTCGGCATGGCGACCAACATCCCCTCGCACAACCTGCGCGAGGTGGCGGCCGGCGCGCAGTGGTGCCTGGAGAACCCGGAGGCCTCCCACGAGGAGCTCCTGGACGCGCTGATGGAGCGCATCAAGGGCCCCGACTTCCCGACCGGCGCCCTCGTGGTCGGCCGCAAGGGCATCGAGGAGGCGTACCGCACGGGCCGTGGCTCGATCACCATGCGGGCGGTCGTCGAGGTCGAGGAGATCCAGAACCGCCAGTGCCTGGTGGTCACGGAGCTGCCCTACCAGGTCAACCCCGACAACCTCGCGCAGAAGATCGCCGACCTGGTGAAGGACGGCAAGATCGGCGGCATCGCGGACGTCCGCGACGAGACGTCCTCGCGCACGGGCCAGCGCCTGGTCATCGTCCTGAAGCGGGACGCGGTCGCCAAGGTCGTGCTGAACAACCTGTACAAGCACACGGACCTGCAGACGAACTTCGGCGCCAACATGCTGGCGCTGGTCGACGGCGTCCCGCGCACGCTCTCCCTGGACGCGTTCATCCGTCACTGGGTGGCGCACCAGATCGAGGTCGTCATCCGCCGGACGAAGTTCCGGCTGCGCAAGGCCGAGGAGCGGGCGCACATCCTGCGCGGCCTGCTGAAGGCCCTGGACGCCATCGACGAGGTCATCGCGCTGATCCGGCGCAGCGAGACCGTCGACGTGGCGCGCACGGGCCTGATGGGGCTCCTGGAGATCGACGAGATCCAGGCCAACGCCATCCTCGAGATGCAGCTGCGCCGGCTGGCCGCCCTGGAGCGTCAGAAGATCATCCAGGAGCACGACGAGCTGCAGGCGAAGATCACCGAGTACAACGAGATCCTCGCCTCGCCGGTCCGTCAGCGCGGCATCGTCAGCGCCGAACTCGCCGCGATCGTCGAGAAGTACGGCGACGACCGCAAGACGATGCTGGTGCCCTACGACGGCGACATGTCCATCGAGGACCTGATCGCCGAGGAGGACATCGTCGTCACCGTCACGCGCGGCGGTTACGTCAAGCGCACCAAGACGGACGACTACCGGGCGCAGAAGCGCGGCGGCAAGGGCGTGCGGGGAGCGAAGCTCAAGGAAGACGACATCGTCGACCACTTCTTCGTCTCCACCACGCACCACTGGCTGCTGTTCTTCACCAACAAGGGCCGTGTCTACCGGGCGAAGGCGTACGAACTGCCGGACGCCGGGCGGGACGCGCGCGGTCAGCACGTCGCGAACCTGCTGGCCTTCCAGCCGGACGAGGCGATCGCCGAGATCCTCGCGATCCGCACCTACGAGGTGGCGCCCTATCTGATCCTGGCCACCAAGGGCGGCTTGGTGAAGAAGACGCCTCTGAAGGATTACGATTCGCCGCGTTCCGGCGGTGTCATCGCGATCAACCTCCGTGAGACGGAGGACGGTTCCGACGACGAACTGATCGGAGCCGAGCTCGTCTCGGCGGACGACGATCTGCTTCTGATCAGCAAGAAGGCGCAGTCGATCAGGTTCACCGCCACGGACGAAAGCCTGCGGCCCATGGGCCGTGCCACCTCGGGTGTCAAGGGCATGAGCTTCCGTGAGGGAGACCAGCTCCTCTCGATGAATGTTGTTCGACCCGGTACGTTCGTGTTCACTGCCACAGACGGCGGGTACGCGAAGCGGACCGCCGTCGACGAGTACCGCGTCCAGGGTCGCGGCGGCCTCGGCATCAAGGCCGCCAAGATCGTCGAGGACCGTGGGTCTCTCGTCGGCGCGCTGGTGGTCGAGGAGACCGACGAGATCCTCGCCATCACGCTGGGCGGCGGTGTGATTCGTACGCGAGTCAACGAGATCAGGGAGACGGGCCGTGACACCATGGGCGTCCAACTGATCAACCTGGGCAAGCGCGATGCCGTCGTCGGCATCGCCCGTAACGCCGAGGCGGGGCGCGAGGCGGAAGAGGTCGACGGCGGAATCGCCGCGGACGACACCGCCGAGGCGGCCACGACCGCCGGCACGGACGAGGGTGAGTCGCCCTCGGCCGAGTAGCACGAGGAGAGAGTCATCGTGAGCGGAGCCACGGGCGCCGGTACGTCTGCCGGCACGGGCAAGAACGGCGGCGGCCGTGGCTCCGCCGCGTCGACGGGGGACGCGCGGACGACCGACGCGCGGGGCGCGGGGGGCGCCGAGGGTCGTGCGGCCGACACCCACACCACCCAGCTGAAGGCCATCAAGGCCCCCGTAGCGGACTCGCCCTCCACCGGCTCGCAGCCGCCCAAGGGACCCCAGGGCTCCTCCGGCGCGCGGGCCGCCCAGACCTCTCAGGCAGGATCCAAGGCCCCTCAGGGGGCCCAGGGGGGGACCGTGACGGACACCCGAGGCGGGCAGGGCAAGCAGGAGGCGTCGCCGCTTCCCGGTGAACGGCAGCCGCAGCAGCCTGCGGGGCCCTACCACCCGCCGCAGGCCTACCCCACCCAGGCGCCCCCGGCGGCCGACACGGTGCGCCGACCGCGTACGGGCGCCCGCACCACGCCCCGCGTGCGCAAGGCCCGGCTGCGCGTGGCGAAGGCCGACCCGTGGTCGGTGATGAAGGTGAGCTTCCTGCTCTCCATCGCGCTGGGCATCTGCACGATCGTCGCGGCGGCCATGCTGTGGATGGTCATGGACGCCATGGGCGTGTTCTCGACGGTCGGCGGCACGATCTCCGAGGCGACCGGCTCGAACGAGTCGAACGGCTTCGACCTCCAGTCGTTCCTGTCGCTCCCCCACGTGCTGATGTTCACGTCGATCATCGCGGTCATCGACGTCGTCCTCGCGACGGCCCTCGCGACCCTCGGCGCGTTCATCTACAACCTCTCCGCGGGCTTCGTCGGCGGCGTCGAGCTGACCCTCGCAGAGGACGAGTGACCTCGCTCGTCGGCACGTCCGCGCAACCCGGCCGAGGCCCCGTGATCACCGATTTTGGGACTGCCCGCGTCGTGCGCTAATCTTCAGGAGTCAGCGCGCGGGACACACTCCGCAGAGCGCGGCGGGGCTATAGCTCAGTTGGTTAGAGCGCATCCCTGATAAGGATGAGGCCACAGGTTCAAATCCTGTTAGCCCCACATGCGAGAAGACCCCCAGTCGATACCGGCTGGGGGTCTTTGGCATCCACGGCTGACATCAGCCGATGAGTGGATCTTCCAGAAGCTCGGCGAGCGTGCGCGGAGGATCGGCTGTGCGACCTTGGGGTGCACCTTCAGGAAGGCCAGCAGAAGCCCGAAGGTGTGCCGGCCGAGGCGGACGGGGGTGAGGGCAGCGGTGAAGCAAGCCGGCCGCGGGCTTGCAGTCGGGTGGGATGATGAGCGCATGTTCGTGCAATTCCTTGCCGCAGCCGGTGTGCTTGCTCTTCTGACCATGGTTCCCGGCCCGGACATGGTTGTCGTGACGAAACGAGCCGTGGCATGCGGCTGGCGGGACGGGCTACGCACGGTCGGGGGCATCATCGCCGGGCTGCTCGCCTGGGGCCTGCTTACCGTGGTTGGGCTGGCGGCAGTACTGGCTGCATCTGCTACTGCTTACACAGCGGTCAAGCTGGTCGGAGCCGTTTACCTGGTCTTCCTTGGAGTGCAGGCGCTGCTTCACAGTCGGCGGCACCGTACTGGCACCCCCGTACCAGACAATGCCGTTCCGAAGGGGAGTCCGTGGCGTACGGGCTTCGTGAGCAACATCTTCAACCCGAAGATCGCTGTTTTCTATACGGGCCTGCTGCCTACGCTCGCGCCTTCCGGCTTGGCGCCGCATACGGGAATGGCTCTTCTTGTTCTCCTGCATGCTGTGCTCACCCTCGTCTGGCTCGGCAGCTATGTGCTGCTGCTGGCCAAAGCCCGCGCCTTCTTCCAGAAGCCCGTCGTGCGACGGGGCATGGATCGTGTCACCGGCGTCGTTCTGATCGGATTCGGCATCAGGGTTGCCGCGACGCAGCCCTGACCATTTCGCCATAGGGGCGGGCTGACTTGTCAGGGGGCGTGGAGACCGTGACGCCAGCGGCTGACACCAACAGACGCGGACGCCAGCGCTGGGCGCCGAATGTGAGCGAACCATGAGTCGAGGGCTCCAGCGTGTTGACAGACGCCGCCTGCTCCTCCGCCGCCGACGTCGGGGGAGGAGCATGGACGTTCCGGCTTCCCCCTTCGCTGGCCGACGGTTCGCGTGTCCGGGGCGGGGAAACGGGTGGGGGCACGGCGAAGGCCCGGTGGCTCCTGGGGAGCTGCCGGGCCTGCTCGTGCGGGCTGTACGCAAGTTCGCCGTCACGTCGGGAGTGGTGGGGGGCTCAGTTCTGCTGGAGGGCGGCCGGTTCGGCGGGGTCCTCAGGGGTGCAGGACGTCGTGTGCTCGGCCGCTTCCGTGTCCGGCAGACCGTGGTGGCGGCAGCTGGGGGACTTGCCGTGAGCCTCGGCGCTGATGCGCTGCTTCATCGTGGGGGGCAGGGAGCGTGCCTGGGACCAGAGCCAGGTCGTCGATGACGACGCCGTCGGCCGGGCCGGCTCTTGAGCGGCGCCGAAGCTCTCCGCGCTGCGTGCCGGCTCGGTCGCGGCCGCGGCCGTCGCGGCGGCCGTCGTGATCAGTCCGAGCGCCGTGCACAGCGCGAGGAAGGCGGTGACGATGGCGGTCCACAGCTTCATGACGCGGTTGTCGGTCATGGCCCCTCACTTTCGGGTTGGGCGATTTGCGTACTTTCCTCATGATGTGTAGAGAGGCCGGGAAGTTGTGGACCGACGCTCGTGGCGTGGCGTTGTTCCGATGAACACCACTCGGATGGGTGTAAGAGTGGATGAAAAGCCAGAAAAGACAGCGAACGAGTACCAGCAGGGTCAAAAGTCACCCTCTGTGGAGATGTGATCACCCTCCGATCGGAGCGGTCCGATCCGCTTCTACTGCGCTGCCGAAGGCGGGAGTTGAGGGCGGACGCAGGTCACCGATCGGTATCGGTCGGTGTGTATAGTCGGGCGCCAGAGATCCCCTACGCCAAGGAAAGACGAGGTAGCGCGGTGAAGAAGCTTCTCCTGGTCGCACTGGCCGCCATCGGCGGGCTCCTCGTGTACCGCCAGATCCAGGCGGACCGCGCCGAGCAGGATCTGTGGACGGAGGCGACCGACTCCGTGCCCACGGGTTCCTGAGTACCGATACCGAAGACTGAGCAGACCCCGGCCGCAGCTCGCGGTCGGGGTCTTGTGTTGCGCAACCCCCGGACTGCGGATACGCGCGGCCGAAGGCGGGCTTTTCGGACGACCGCCCGCAATGCACGGGTGCCACGCGCGCGTGCCGGGCAGGATGGCCCACGTTCGGTCCAAGGGGAGGGGGCGGCGTCGATGACCCGGCGTGCGGGGCGTGGGAGTGCCGGGGCGGCCCGGCGGCGGGCCGTGGTGCGGACCGCGGTCGTGGGAGCGGTGCTGTGCGCGGCCCCGGCGGCGCTGCCCGGACCGGCCGCGACGACCGCGAGGGCCGCGACGACGGCGCCGAGCGCGCCGAAGACGCCGGACGCCCCGCCCTACGCCTTCGCGGGCGACGCCCGCTCCGCACCCGCGGCCACGGGCACCGCCGCCGCCGTCGCCCTGGAGCCCGGCGCGACCTACCGCAGCTCCCTCGAGAGCCGGGGGAAGGCCTACTACCGCCTCGAACTCGACGGCACGTCGAACGTGTACGTCGCCGTCACGGCCGTGCCCCGGACGGACGCCGTCCTGTCCGTCGGCGACGGCGTCGGCGTCTCCGTGCAGAACGCCGACGGGGCGTCCTGCTCCCGCGACAAGGCGACCGTCGGCGCGTCCAAGAGCCCGCAGCCGATCACCGCGTGGGCCGCGCGCGAGATCTTCCCCGGCAGGGGGCTGTGCCAGAAGCCCGGGACGTACTACGTGGTCGTGGAGCGCACCGGCGTCACCCCGGACGGCGGCCGCGGCCGCGGCGGCGGAGATGGCGGCAGCGACAGCAGCGGCAGTGGCAGCAGCAGGGGCAGTGGCTCGGGCGCCGGTGGCGAGGAGAAGGGGACGGAGACGCAGACGGCCGCCGACGTGCCCTGGGAGCTGGAGCTCGCACCCGTCTCCGAGCCCGCCCTGCGGAAGGCGACCGCCACGAGCGCGCCCGAGGCGTGGGACTCCGCGACGCCCGCGCTGCCCGTCGCCGAGCGGGCGCCCGTGCGGGGCGGAGCCGGCTTCACCGGGGCCACCGTCGTGCGGCAAGGCGTCTGGAGCGACGAGATCGTCCCCGGCCAGACCCTCTTCTACAAGGTGCCCGTCGACTGGGGCCGACAGGTGTTCGCCGCGGTCGACCTGGGGAGCGCCGACAGGGATTCCGGCTATGTGGTCGACGCCCTGGACATGACGCTCTACAACCCGGTGCGAGCCGAGGTCAAGGACACCGCCGTGGGGTACGGCGGCGCCCAGAAGTCGACGGCGCTGCCTCCGCTCCCGCCGGTCGGCTACGCCAACCGCTACGCCTCCGCCACCTCCACCAAGTCCCTGCGGTTCGCCGGCGCGTACTACCTCGTGGTGCACCTCGCGGCCCAGGTGGGCGACCGGTTCGGGGACGGCCCCTACGGGCTGACCCTGCGGATCCGGGTCGACGGCCGGACACAGGGCGGGCCGGGATACGCGGCGCGGTCGGCGCCGCGCGGCGTCTTCGACGTCGGCGCCCCGGATCCGGAGCCGGAGGCGGCGGGCAGGGCTGACACCGTCGACGCGGCGCACAGCGGGACGCGGGGCGGCGACCCCGCGATGAAGGCGGTGGCCGTGGCCGGCATCGGCGCCGGAAGCCTGCTGCTCTCGGTGCTCGGCATCTGGACCCTGACCGCACGACGCCGGGCCGCCGCGGCTCAGATGCGGGCCAGCGCCCAGAACCCGACCGCGTAGCAGGCCAGCGCGAGCAGCAGCAGCGGCACCGTGACCTTCACCGGCGGCCCCGGCCGTCCCCGGCGGGCGGCGCGATGCCCCCGTCGGCCGGTCCGCGACGCAGGCGACTCCGCCGAGGCCGCAGGCGTGTGCTGCGGGTGGGGGACGTGCTGCGGGGACCGGGAGTCACGGGCGGTGTACGAGGCGGTCGACGACGTGTCGGCCCGCGGCTCACGGGTGGGCAGGGCGAACGTGGACTCGTACATGGGCCGGTACGGCTGGTACGCCTGGTACGGGGGCTGGTGGTGCGAGGGCGTGGGGGAGCCGGTCGACGGCGTGTGGCCGGAAGGACGGGGCGCGGGGGACTGCGCAGACGCCTGAGCGGACCCCGGCGCGGAGGGGAACGAGCCCGTCGTGGGCTGCGGAGGGGGCAGAGGGAAGCTGCCGGTGTCCGACATCGACGGGGAGGGCGCGGCCGAGTGCGACGGGGCCGGGTGCGACGGGGCCGGGTGCGACGGGGTCGGGGTGGCCTCGGCAGCGGGGGCCGGTGCGGGGGCGGACGCGGCAGCGGGACCTGGGAGGTGCGCTGGAGCCGAAAGGCGCGCGGGATCCGGAGCGTGCACGGAGCCGGGCGGCGGGGTGGCGGGCGGCGGGGTGGTGGGCCGGGGCGGCGCCTGAGCGGGCGGGGCGGACGGCCGAGACGGCACGGACGCGGCGTTCGGCCGGGCGTGATCCGGCGGGCCGACGGGCCGGGACGAGGGGCCCTCGGGGCGGGTGGTCGAGCCGTCGGGCCGGGGTGCGGGACCGTCGGGGCCGAACCCCCGGGGCAGCGACCCGAGTTGGTCGAAGATCTCGATCAGCTCGTCGTCCGGGCCCGGCTCCGGAAGAAGTTCGGCGGCCGCCGCGAGGGCCTTGCGCGCCCCGGTGGCCGTACGGAAGCGCGCCTGCGGGTCCGGCTGCAGCAGGGTGGCCACGACCTGCCACAGGGGCTCGGGGACGTTCTTGGGCGCGCCCGGCGTTCCGTGGTCCGCGAAGTGCTCGACCAGGGCCTTGGCGTCGGGCTTGGCCCCCTCGAGCAGGTACAGCGCGACCAGTCCGACGGCGAACAGGTCGGCGGGGAAGTCGGGGTCGGCGCCCAGCATCTGCTCGGGTGCGAGGTAGCCCGGCGTCCCCACCACGAGGTCGGTGTCGGTCAGCCGGGGCTCGCCCAGCCGCATCGCGATGCCGAAGTCGGAGAGCCTGAGGCGCGGCCGGGCCGTTCCGGTGGCCTCCAGCAGGATGTTGGCGGGCTTGATGTCGCGGTGCACGACGCCTTCCGCGTGGACCGCGGCGAGCCCGGAGAGCAGCTGGTCGAGCAGCGTGCACACGAACACCGGCGGCAGCGGCCCGTAGTCGCCGACGAGGTGGGCCAGCGAACCGCCGGCCACCAGGTCCATGGTGAACAGGACCTTGTCGTCGTCGGCCGCCCAGCTGGCGGGCGCGAGCACATGGGGATGGTCGATCCGCAGCGCCTGCTCGCGCACGAAGCGCAGCAGCGCGTGCGCGTCGCTCTGCTGGAGGACCTTGGCGGCGACATAACGGCGGCGGCGGTGGTCCCAGGCACGCCAGACCGCGCCGACCCCTCCGCGGCCGATCGGGTCGGCCAGTTCGTACCGTGCGGCGAAGACCTCACCCATGGCAGTGCGTCGCTCCTCCCCCTCGCCCCTACGGGTTCTCCCCCTTGCTACCCCCGTGACAGGCGATACGACCCCCGTGTCCCCCGTGGACTTCACGAACCCCGTGCGTCCCGCGCATCCCCCGTGTACCTGTGCCCCGTGTCCCCCGTGGACTTCACGAACCTGTACGTCCCGCGCGTCCCCCGTACGTCCCGCGCGTCCCCCGTGCTCTGCGCCCCGTGTCCCCCGTCACGTGGTGCCGTCCTCGGTGCTGGCCTGCGGCGCCGGCTGCCGCCCCCGCGGGCTGCCGACCTCCCGGCTGCCGAACCCCCTTCGGCTACCGGGTCCCGCGCTCAGCTCTGGTGGGACTGGTAGTGCGTCACGGCGTCGGAGGTGCGGCCGGCGCCGTACACCCGGAGGAACTCGGCCAGTTCGGGGTGGGTCGGGGCGAGCGTGTCGGCGGCGTCGATGATGTCGCCTGCGGCGGACACCGAGCGCAGCAGCGACTGGATCTCGCGGACCACCCGCTTGACCGTGGGCGCACCCGAACTGGTCGTCGACTGTGTGACGTTGCTGAGCACCGATCCCCCCTGCGACCGCTTGATCTCGTCCATGCGCTCGGTCGCCTCGGCGGCGCTGACGCTGCCGTCCGCGACCTGTGCGGCCAACTCCTGGAGCAGCTGCACCCGCTGCACCACCGCCGGATTGCCGATCTTCGCCCGCTGACCGCTCATCAGCTGCGACAGCATCGGCGCCGACAGTCCCAGCACCCCCGCGAGACGAGCCTGGTTGAGACCAAGATCGTCGATGAGCTTACGGAAGAGCGCCCCCAGTGGCTCCCCGTACCAGTTCCGCTGCAGTTCCCGCGCTCTCGCGGTCGCTTCCTGCTGTGCGGCGTCCATTGCGTCTCCCCATCGCTTCCCCAGAAACCGCGGTTCGCTGTAGCGAACCACGTCCGAGCATCTTACGGAGAGTGGTCATCCGCGGGGACCCCCAATCTTTTTGCGAGATACCCCCGGTGACCCGGTACTCTGGTCTGCGGCGCCCGCCGGGACGAGCTCGATTCCGTCGGACGTCACCTTCCGGGGCCTTAGCTCAGTTGGTAGAGCGCTGTCTTTGCATGGCAGATGTCAGGGGTTCGACTCCCCTAGGCTCCACAAAAAGACCCCTCCTACCTGCGGTGACGCAGATGGGAGGGGTCTTCTGCTGTGCTGGGGCGCGGTGCCGAAGCCGGTCGGCGGCCGTCGGGCGACCGTGGGTCGGCGGTCCGCTCAGCCGCGGTCGTCGCGGTCCGCGGCTTCCTCCTCGGCCTGCTTGGCCTGGACCTCGGGGTCCAGAACGGCCGGATCGGCGCTGCCGTCCACCGAGGTCAGGTTGGCGCCCTTGGCGGGCACCTCCGTGGCCGCCGGCGGCTCGACCAGCCAGTCCGGGTTGGCCTGCTTGTCCCACCACCGATAGGCCGCGTACGCGCCGCCGGCGACGGCGCCCAGCACGGCCAGCGCCTTGGCGAGCTTGCCCGCCCTGGCATGCCGCCGGTGCTTGCGCGCCAGCTTCTCGATCTCCTTCGGCGTCACCTGACCGCGCAGGGCGGCCAGCGCGGCGGCGCCACGGGCGGCGGCTTCATCCTTCACGGGGCCGGCCGCGGCCACCGCCTGTTCGATCTTCGGCCGGGAATAGTCGGCCGCCTGCCGGGCGGCGAGGCGGGTGCGGACGGCCGCTTCGTGCGCGGCCAGGTCGACCTTCGGCGGGACGTGCGTCAGAGCCTGTTCCAGGCGCGGGGCGACGTGGGCGCCGTACTGGACGCGGGCCTGTTCGGCGGCCAGCGACACCTTGGGCGCGAGCCGTACACGGGCTTCGTGCGCGTAGAGCGCGGCCCGTTCCTTGGCCGTGTCGGCGTAGGGCGCCACCACTTCCGCGGCGTGCAGCACGCTTCCCTTCGCCGAGCCGGTCGCGGCGCGCACGCTGTCGATGCGGGTCACGGGTTCCTCCTCCTCGGTGGCGTACGGTATTTCGACTTTCCACCCTTTTACGGATCATGCCTGCCGAGTGCGGTCGCGGCATGTGCGGGCGGGCATACGGGTGCTGATCACGTGCGATGGCGGACGGATTCGGGGGCACATCCGGGGCGGATTCCGCTCGGACTGTTGCGACTCAGGATGGATTCAGGACGGATTCAGGACAGATTCGGGGCAATGGCGACAGAGGTTCGCCAGAGCGACAAAACCGACGATGCCATGGATCGGCCCGGCTCGCCCCCGTCCAGGAGGACTCGATCGCTTTTTCCGAGC
The DNA here is from genome assembly GCF_040299045.1 of Streptomyces sp. NPDC001027. Classification (NCBI taxonomy): domain Bacteria; kingdom Bacillati; phylum Actinomycetota; class Actinomycetes; order Kitasatosporales; family Streptomycetaceae; genus Streptomyces; species Streptomyces sp. NPDC001027. The sequence goes on along the minus strand of NZ_JBEPBI010000033.1, from coordinate 7,467 downwards.
GGAAGCGTCGGATGCGGTCCCCTACGGGACCCGGACGGACCCGTACGGACCGTCCCGGGCACAGTGACGACCAGGACGGACCGGTACGACCCGGGACCGGTGGTTCGGCTTCGGCCGCCGAGGACCGTGCGAGGATCGGGGGGTCACCGGAAGACGACGGAAGGCAGATCAAGATCGTGGCCGAGCACCTGTACGCCACGCTGAAGACCAACTTCGGCGACATCGAGATCCGGCTCTTCCCGGACCACGCCCCCAAGACGGTCAAGAACTTCGTGGAGCTCGCCACCGGCGAGCGCGAGTGGGTCAACCCCAAGACGGGCGTGAGGTCGACGGCCAGGCTCTACGACGGCACCGTCTTCCACCGGGTGATCAGCGGATTCATGATCCAGGGCGGTGACCCGCTGGGCAACGGCACCGGCGACCCCGGCTACCAGTTCGCGGACGAGTTCCACCCGGAGCTGCGATTCGACAGGCCCTACCTGCTGGCGATGGCCAACTCCGGCCCGGGCACCAACGGCTCGCAGTTCTTCGTCACCGTCTCCCCGACGGCCTGGCTGACCCGCAAGCACACCATCTTCGGCGAGGTCACGGACGCGGCGAGCCAGAAGGTCGTCGACGCGATCTCCAAGGTGCAGACCAACCCGCGCACGGAGCGACCGCTGAAGGACGTCGTCATCGACTCGGTGGTCGTGGAGCGCCGCACGACCTGAGTCCGGATGCGCGGCAGGCCTTCGGGAACCAAACGCCCTGCTGGTCCGTAAGGATGAGCAGGGCGGTTCCTTCACCTGCTCCGACGACTTCAGACCACCCACTGGGAGCCCACATGGACCAGGCGTCCGGCAGCCGGCAGGACGACGCACACAGCGGCCCGCCCGTCTGCTACCGGCACCCCGACCGGGAGACCGGCGTGCGCTGCACCCGCTGCGACCGCCCGATCTGCCCGGAGTGCATGGTCAGCGCCTCCGTCGGCTTCCAGTGCCCGACGTGCGTCCGCGAGGGCTCCGGCACCGGGCACGCCCCGAGCGCCACGCAGCCCCGCACGATCGCGGGCGGCGCGGTGGCCGCCGACCCGCACCTGGTCACGAAGGTCCTCATCGGCCTCAACCTGGCGATGTTCCTGGTCCAGCAGGCCGTCGGCGACAGCTTCACCGACCGGTTCGACCTGATCGGCCGCGCGTTCATGCCGGCCCTCGGATTCGGCGAGCTGCAGGGCGTGGCCGAAGGCCAGTGGCACCGGATGCTGACCGCGATGTTCCTGCACGGCAGCTACATCCACATCCTGTCCAACATGCTCAGCCTCTGGTGGATCGGCGGCCCGCTCGAAGGCGCCCTGGGCCGGGCCCGCTACCTCGCCCTGTACATGGTGTCCGGGCTCGCCGGCAGCGCGCTGACCTATCTGCTGGCCGCACCCAACCAGGCCTCGCTCGGCGCCTCGGGCGCCGTCTTCGGGCTCTTCGGCGCGCTCGCGGTGCTGGTGCGGCGCCAGCGCTACGACATGCGTCCGGTGATCGCCCTGCTGGTGATCAACCTGGTCATCACGTTCGGCTGGAGCGGTATCTCCTGGCAGGCGCACGTCGGCGGTCTGGTCGCAGGCCTCGTCGTCGGCGCGGCCATGGTGTACGCGCCGCGCGAGCGCCGTGCTCTCGTCCAGTTCGGGACCTGCGCGTTGATGCTGGGCGTGGTCATCGTCGTCACCCTCCTGAGGACCGCCCAGCTCACCTGAGCGCGCTGTTGTCCACAGTCTGTGGCGAATCTTGTGCACAATGTGCGGGAACAGCTTCGCCCCCTGCCCTCGACTTGCGTTTCCGCAGGTCAGGTAGGGGGCGAACAGCTTTTCGAGTGAAGGTGACGACCGGTAGTTAGGTCACACCGGCGTCAACCTCCGAGAGGTTATCCACAGATCGTCGTTCTTTCCCCAAGTGTGGAAACCGCTGTGGATAACTCTGTGGAGAGTCATGGGCAGAGCTGGTCGGAGCCTTGGACGCGGTCCTGGAGGGGGCCTTGGGCGCCCGTCACTTCCACTGCGTGGAGACGCCGAACCCGGCCGCGATGAACCCGAAGCCGACCACGATGTTCCAGTTGTTCAGCTGGTCGATGGGCAGCGTGCCGTCGGTGACGTAGAAGACCACGATCCAGGCGAGCCCGAGGATGAACATGGCCAGCATCACCGGTGCGACCCAGGCGCGACTGTTCAGCTTGATCGCGGTCGCCTGCTTCGCCGGAGGCGGCGTGTAGTCGGCCTTCTTGCGGATACGTGACTTCGGCACGAGGGTCTCTCCTGTCGATGCGCTGCGTGGCCGCGCAGGTACTGGGTCGGGCTCGGGGGCTGCGTACTCGGGGGGCTGCTGGGCTCCCCCGGGCGTCCGTTAGCGTAGTGCTTCTACGGCGCTGAAGGAGATAAGGGTACGTTGAGCAATTCTGCCGACTCCCCCCGGACGGGATCAACGGGTTCCGCGCCCGATCCCGGACACGTTTCTCCATCGAATTCCCCGGAGGCAGCGGACTCGGCCGTTCCGCCTTCGCCCTCACCCGGCCGCAGGGGCGGTTTCGGCGGCTTCCGGCCGGTGCGGCTGCTCACGATCGGCGTCTTCGCCCTCGCCGGCCTCCTCTTCTTCACCAGCTTCACCACCGCCAAGGGCACCAACATCCGCACGGACGCCTCGCTGCTGAAGCTGTCGGACCTCATCCAGGAGCGCAGCCAGAAGAACGGAGAGCTGGACGAGACCAACGCCGCCCTGCGCGACGACGTGGAATCGCTGGCCGAGGCCGACGACGGCAGCACCCAGGCCCAGGACGACAAGCTCGCCGGACTGGAGAAGAGCGCCGGCACCCAGAAGCTCAAGGGCCGGGCCATCACCGTCACGCTCAACGACGCCCCGCCGAACGCCACCGCCAAGCTTCCCGGCTACCCGGAGCCGCAGCCGGACTACCTGGTCATCCACCAGCAGGACCTCCAGGCCGTGGTGAACGCGCTCTGGCAGGGCGGCGCCCAGGGAATCAAGGTCATGGACCAGCGGCTGATCTCCACCAGCGCCGTGCGCTGCGTCGGCAACACCCTGATCCTCCAGGGCCGCGTCTACTCCCCGCCGTACAAGATCCAGGCGGTGGGGGACCCGGAGAGGATGCAGCAGGCGCTCGCGGACTCCAAGGCGATCCAGAACTACATGGTCTACGTCAACGTCTACGGCCTCGGCTGGAAAGTGACCGAGGACGGGACGGTGACTCTGCCGGGCTACTCGGGCACAGTGGATCTGCACTACGCCAAGCCTGTGGAGTAGCGGAGCAGCGGCAGCCGGGGGCGCCTGTGTCGGTGCGGGTGATCGTCAGGACGTTCAGCGAGCTGTGCGTCACCGTGGGAGCCGTCATCGTCCTCTTCGTCGTCTATGTGCTGTTCTGGACCGGCGTGCGAGCCGACCGGGCCATGGACGACCAGATCGACGCCCTGCACGAACAGTGGGACCGGCAGGCCGCGGGACCCGCCCCGAGCGCGAGCCCCACCGGCGCCGCGCCGCAGCCGTCCTATCGCGGCGGCCGGCCCTTCGCGGTGATGTACATCCCGCGCCTTGGTTTCACGTGGAACAAGCCGGTGCTCGAGGGGACGTCGGCCGGCACCCTGAAGAAGGGGCTGGGCCACTACACGGGGACGGCGCGGCTCGGGCAGAGCGGGAACTTCTCCGTCGCCGGCCACCGCCGGACGTACGGCGATCCGTTCAAGGACTTTCCCGAGCTCAGAGCGGGTGATGCCGTGGTGCTGACGGACGGGACGACCTGGTTCACGTATCGGATCGACAAAGGGCCCTACAAAACAGTGCCCTCGGACGTCGAGGTGATCGACGCTGTGCCACGTAAGTCGGGGTACACGCGTCCGGGCCGGTACCTGACGTTGACCACGTGCGATCCCGAATGGGGCCACAGTCACCGGCTGATCGTCTGGGCGCACCTGGACTCCACACAGCCCGTGGAGGCAGGCGAACCCAGGGCTCTGCGCCGTTAGTCTGGTGGTGTACGGCGTGAGTCAGGTGCCGTGGTGCGACGGAAGGGACGGCATGTACGGCTGGATCTGGCGGCATCTGCCGGGAAACGCGTGGCTGAAGGCGCTGATCTCGATCGTGCTGGTGGTGGCCGTGGTGTACGCGCTGTTCCAGTACGTCTTTCCGTGGGCCGAACCGCTGCTTCCCTTCAACGATGTGACGGTGGACAACCAGTGAGCGCGCGCATTCTCGTCGTCGACAACTACGACAGCTTCGTCTTCAACCTGGTCCAGTACCTGTACCAGCTGGGCGCCGAGTGCGAGGTCCTGCGCAACGACGAGGTCTCCACGGCCCACGCGCAGGACGGCTTCGACGGCGTTCTGCTGTCCCCGGGGCCCGGTACGCCCGAGGAGGCGGGCGTCTGCGTGGAGATGGTCCGGCACTGCGCGGACACCGGGGTCCCCGTCTTCGGCGTCTGCCTGGGCATGCAGTCGATGCAGGTGGCGTACGGCGGGGTCGTGGACCGCGCCCCGGAGCTGCTGCACGGCAAGACCTCGCCGGTGGAGCACGAGGGCAGGGGTGTCTTCGCCGGTCTGCCGTCGCCGTTCACCGCGACCCGCTACCACTCGCTGGCCGCCGAGCCGACGACGGTCCCCGCCGAGCTCGAGGTCACCGCCCGGACCCACGACGGCATCATCATGGGCCTGCGTCACCGCGAACTGCCCGTCGAGGGCGTGCAGTTCCACCCGGAGTCGGTGCTCACCGAGCACGGGCACCGGATGCTGGCCAACTGGCTGGTGGAGTGCGGCGACCAGGGCGCGGTGGCGAGGTCGGCGGGGCTCGCCCCGGTGGTGGGCAGGGCCACGGCGTGACCGCGCTGCGGCCCGAACGCGAGGACTCGTACGGCGCCGCGTCGGACGGGTCCTTCGGCGGTGAGCCGTACGGCGCCGACCCCTACGCGGAGCAGGCCTACCGGCCGCCCGTCGACGAGGAGACGGTGGCGCTGCGGATACCGCCGTCGCTCACGTTCGGCCGTGGACCCGTGGCCGCCTCTGGGGACTCAGCCGTCACTCCGGCCCCCGGAACCCCAGCAGGCGGACGAGCGGCCCGCAGGAAGGCCGCCAAGGGGCGCCGTGGGCGTCACGGCGGTCCGGGTGAGGCGTCCGAGTCGGACAACGGGTCCGACGCACCCGCGCAGGACGAGCGGCCGCTGTCGCGCGTCGAGGCGCGCCGCCGGGAACGGGCGCGCAAGCCGAGCCCGGCGGTGGTCGCCAGCCGGGCGATCGGCGAGGTGTTCATTACCACGGGCGTGCTGATGCTCCTGTTCGTGACCTACCAGCTCTGGTGGACGAACGTGCGCGCCCACGCGCAGGCGGACCGGGAGGCGAGCAGCCTCCAGGACGACTGGGCCAGCGGCAAGCGTGCTCCCGGCGCGTTCTCGCCGGGGCAGGGCTTCGCCATCCTGCACATCCCCAAGCTGGACGTGGTGGTGCCGATCGCCGAGGGCGTCAGCAACAAGAAGGTCCTCGACAAGGGCATGGTCGGCCACTACGGCGAGGCTCCGCTGGCGACGGCGATGCCCGACGCCAAGACCGGGAACTTCGGGCTCGCGGGCCACCGCAACACGCACGGCGAGCCGTTCCGGTACATCAACAGGCTGCAGGCGGGCGACCCCATCGTCGTCGAGACGCAGAACGAGTACTTCGTCTACAAGATGACGTCGACGCTGCCGGTGACCGCGCCGAGCAACACGAGCGTCCTGGATCCGGTGCCGCCGGGCTCCGGACTCACCGGGCCGGGCCGGTACATCACCCTCACCACCTGCACGCCGGAGTTCACCAGCAAGTACCGCTTGATCGTCTGGGGCAAGATGGTCGAGGAACGGCCGCGCAGCAAGGGCAAGCCGGATGCGCTCGTCGAATAGGCGTGCGGTCCTGTAGCCGTGCGGTCCGTAGGCGTGCAGCGAGTAGGGGCAGATGAACGTGGCAGCGACCACCGGCGACACCGAGCACGAAGAGCACACGCGCGTGGACGCGTCCGGGCCGGCGCCGCGTCGCAGGGGCAGCCGTGTCGCCCTGGCCGTCAGTGTCTTCGGGGAGCTCCTCATCACGGTCGGCCTGGTGCTCGGCCTGTTCGTCGTCTACTCCCTTTGGTGGACGAACGTCGTCGCCGACCGGCACGCGGACCGGCAGGGCGACCGGGTGCGCGACACCTGGGCGCAGGAGCCCGCCGGCCCGGGGGCGCTCGACACCAAGGACGGCATCGGCTTTCTGCACGTCCCCGCCATGAGGAACGGGGAGGTGCTGGTCGCGAAGGGCACCTCGTCGAAGATCCTCAACGAGGGCGTCGCCGGCTACTACACGGACCCGAGCAAGGCGACGCTGCCGATGACGGGCAAGGAGGGCAACTTCACCCTCGCCGCCCACCGCGACGGCCACGGCGCGAAGTTCCACAACATCGACAAGCTGGAGAAGGGCGACCCGATCGTCTTCGAGACGAAGGACAAGTGGTACGTCTACAAGGTGTACGACATCCTCGACGAGACCTCGAAGTACAACGTGCAGGTCCTCGCCCAGGTCCCGAAGGAGTCGGGCAAGACGAAGGCGGGCCACTACATCACCCTGACGACCTGCACCCCCGTGTACACGTCCCGGTACCGGTACGTGGTGTGGGGAGAGCTGGTACGGGTCGAGAAGGTCGACGCCGACCGCACCCCGCCGAAGGAACTGAGCTGACGGTCCTCGTCGAGGACGATCCGGCGCGCCCGGCACGCCGAAGGCCCGAAGCCGCGCGTACTGCTCGCGGCTTCGGGCCCTTTCCGTCGTGCGGCGACTTCGAGCGGCGGCTCGTGTCCGTCAGATCCAGTCGACGCAGGAGTTCAGCTTGGTGTCGCCTTCGAACCGGGCGACCTCGGCCCCGATGTCGAAGATGCCGGAGCTGTCCGTGGCCGTGGTGGCCGCGTACTCGTGGTCTCCCTTGCCGCCCGCGGCCTTGTGCCACGGCCAGTAGTGAATCGTCCCGTCGTGCTGCTTGGACAGGAAACGGATCCGCGCGTGGTGGCCGTCCGCCAGCGTGTCCGTGATGTGCCATTCCAGCTTGAGCGTGCTCACCGCCCCTTTGAAGCTCGGGACGTAGGCGAAGCCGTCCGCGCCGGTCGTGGTGCAGCCCGGGCTGAAGGCGTTCGCCTCAGCGGGGCTCGTGGTCAGGGTCGCTACGAGCATGGCAGCCGCCGCCACGCCGAGCATGCGGGCTGTCCTCTTCAAGACTCTTCCCCCTTGCAGCATGTGTGAACTCGCCTCGGAGGCCCCTGTGTTCCGGTCAGGGCCCCCGCTTGGGGCGTGTTCTTTGCATGGGCATGCTAATGCTTTCCGATCACGGGCGCACGGAAAGAAGGCGCCGGCCCCCCGCTCGCGAAGGGGGGCGGGGCCGTTGCGGGTAAAGTTAGGAAGATCAAACCTAAGAAAACAAGTGAACCAACAAAAAAAGCGGATTGGGG
>NZ_JBEPBI010000032.1:0-56349 GCF_040299045.1 Streptomyces sp. NPDC001027 | reverse complement strand
GGCGCATGGGCGTGCGCCCGCAGCCGGGGCGGGACGGTGAAGTTGGGAGGCGGTGCATCGGACGGGATGCACGGGCCGGATGCGCCGGTCAGACCATGGCGGGCCGCTGAGCCTGCTCGTTCTGCTGGGCGGCGGCGAGGTCGAGGCGGCCGGGATGCGGGGTGGCACGCGGGGCAGTGGTACGTACCCCGTCGTCGGGGCCGATCCGGCGGCGGCGACACGGCTCGCCGGGCTGGGCCAGGCACCACTCGCAGCGAACGCTCAGGGCGTCGGGCAGCCCCTGCGCGACGGCGGCTTCGCGGGCTGCTCGCGCGGGCCGGTAGGGCGCGAGGGCGGCTCGGGCGGCAGGCGGTATGCAGGAGCCGATCTCCCGCAGCCGCGCCTCCAGCTTCGGGTCGATTCCGTCGCGCCCGCTGGTGATCGCCCGGGCCTGCGCGGGCTGCGCGGTGCCGGCGGCGACCGCGCGGCGGGTGCCAACCAGCTCGGCGGTCCACGCGGCCTGGTCGTCCGGGTCGACGGACGGCGTGGGATCGGAGTGCCGCGCCAGGCGGTCGCGCCGGTACCTCTCCCAGGGACGGACGACGTCCGCGGGAAGGATCTGGTACGGCGAGGTGCGGATGTGCTGGCGGGCGGCGACGCGGACGTCCCAGCCGTGGGGGGTGGTCATCGGCACATCTCCGAGCAGCTCGTGCCACTGGGCGAGCTGGTCGCGGGCCTCGCCCTGGTCGGTGCGGATGGTGCGGGGGTCGAGTCGGCCGATGTAGGCCAGCAGGGCGGCGGTTTCGCGGCGGTCCACGGTCAGCCCTCCGTTCCGGTCGGCTCGTCGAGGGCGGCGAGAAGGGCGGCGGTGTGGGCCTCGGCCCGCGTCATGCCGCCCGGCACGGAGGGGCTCTTGCCGGGCACGGCGTAGAGGTTCGGGCGACCCGGGGCGTGCTCTCGGGCGATCCAGGAGCGCCAGTCGGCCGCCCAGGCATCCGCCGGCCTCGGCTTGAAGGCGGCGCGGTGGGCACGCCACTTCGCGTCGGCTGCCTGCAGGCCCTGCTCGCCGAGGCGGTCGAGGTGTCCCTGCTGGCGGGCCCAGGTTTGGGTGGCTGGGTCGACCTGCCACTCGGCAGCCGAGAGGACGGCAGCACCACCACTGCTGTACCTACGGTTCAAATCCGGTTCACTACGGTTCTGAGTGCCGGTTTCCGGTACGTCGCTGTGCCGGTTTCCGGTACGTCGGGGTGCCGGTTTCCGTCGGGACCTGCCGGATTCCGGTACTGCCGGTTTCCGGACCCTCGCGGGGGATTCCGGTACCTCACGGGGGCGGATTCCGCACCGTCGCAGGGCCGAGATCCGGAGCGTCGGGGTGGCCTCGGGCGCCTGGTCGGGTTCCTCGTCCTCCGCGGTCTCCGCCACGGCCTTGGCGGCGAGGGGGAGGCGATAGACGGTGCTGCGCTGTGGGCCGGCGAGGTCGTCGAGCTGCTCCAGCTCACCGGCGTGGACCAGGCGGTCAATGGCCTCGCGCACCGTGGAGACGGAAGCGTGCGTGCGCTTGGCCAGGCTTGACAGCGACGCCCAGGAGACGCACTGCTCGTCGGCCACCCGGTCGGCGATCGACAGCAGGACCAGGCGAGCGGTTCCTCGGCTGGAGCTGTGCTCCCACACCCACTCGCGGGCTTCGCTGCTCATCGGCCGCTCCCGATGAGCAGGCGGGGCCGGCGCCCCGCCGAGGCAGGGATGGTGTGCTCCGACTCGGGGCGCCGAGGCGCCGAGGCGGAGGTGGCTGCCGCGCAGGCCAGGCGGAAGGGCCTTTTGCGCAGGGCAGGAGGCATGCGATACTCCTCGTTGCAGTATTGCCACGCTGACGCGCCCCTTGGAAGGACTCAGCGTGGTGATGGTGGGCAACCTCCGCCCTTGCCGGGGCGGACATGCCATTTAGCGTTCGGCGTCCGGGAGTTCCCGCTCTCGGACGCCGTCGCTGTATGCGGACCTATAGGTCGATGGCTGCTGCACTCCTTGCGTCCGTGGTGCCGGGCGGCGTGCCCGGGGACGACGAACATACGCACGGACCCGTGTCAAGATCCAGAGTTGGTCCTTAAACTCTGTACTGGTTGCAGAGAGCGACGGGGAGCCCCGCTTTTGCGCTGGCCCGGAAGTGCCGACTCGTGCCGTGTCTGCCTGAGAGTTGCCGCTCTCGGCCGGGTGGCATCTTTTTGTGCTCCCGGACACGTCGGCCGCCGGGTGATCGCGGGTGCGCTTGCGTGTCGTGCGCCGTGCCGCGCGCGTACGTGCATCGCCCCCGCACCCCTATTTATCGCCATATAGGATCTTCGGGGAATTAGCCTCTTTCATCCCGCTCTACCAGGTATTCGGCACTGGACTGGACGGCTGCGAGCCATCAGTCAGCGCCCCTGCGGGCGGTGTTGCGACGTGGGGCTGTTCCCGCACGGCCCCGACAGCGTGTGGTCGTCGATGAGGGCGGGGCCGAATCCGCGGTCCCGTCGCCGGCAACGGATGGGTACCGAATCCGGCGGCGCATTGCGCAGGATGCGACGGCGACGCAACATGCATGGAGGGTCCTTCCTGAGGCTCGCACCGTAGAGAGCTGGAGCCGGCCAGCGAGTGCGATACGGAAACGTACGCCAGTTGCGTAAATGTATCAAGCCTGGGCTACAGTTGCTCTAGAGGACGCCCTCACCGGCCCGATCGCCACCCTGCAGGAGTTCATGTGCCCCCTCGTCAGTTCGACGGCAGCCGCGTTCGTGCTGTCCGGCGGGGCAAGGACCTCCATCAGAAGGAATTGGCCGAGATGGTGGGCGTCAGTGCCCCCACAGTCGCGCGATGGGAGAGCGGCCAGGACTTCCCCAAGGGTGAGAAGCTCCCCGCAATTGCGGCGGCGCTCGGTCAGCCGCTTGATGCCCTTTTCCCCCACGACGGTCCGCCGGACCTGCAGCTCCTGCGCTGCGACGCGGGCCTCAGCATGGCGCAGGCCGCTGCGATCATCGACGCGAGCCGCGTGCCGGTGAGCAACGCCGAATCCGGCCGGCGCCGGCTCAGTGATGCTTACGTGCAGCCGCTCGCACAGGCGTACGGGGTGACCAAAGAGGAATTGCTGGCCGCCCAGGACTGCTCGTTCGGGCTTCGCCCCAGGGGCCCGCGTGACGAGCAGGCGTCCGCACCTCGCACGGTCGGGGAGAAGATCAACTATCTCCTGCAGCATGGGTACGTTGGTCAGGAAGCGCCCTCTGATGAGGAAATTGCGCGGATCGTCAATGAGCATGCGGGCATGGCGGCCGTCAGCGCCGACGGCATCGCCGCCCTTCGCGCGGGTGCCACAACCGAGGTTTCTCATGTGGTGCGTGCCGGCCTAGCCCAGGCCCTCCAGGTCGACGTGGCCCTCTTCCAGGACGATGCCGAGGTCGACCCTGCGGCCCGCGAATTCCTGGAGGCACTCCGCTTCCTCGGCTCGATCCACCGAGGGCAGATCCTCGGCCTGGCTGCCCGAGGCAACAGCAGGGGTCTGTCCGCCGAGATGATGGCCCACATCAACGAGCTCGTCGGAGAGCTGAAGCACAAGCTGCCAGAGGTGCAGGACGGGGAGTGACGCCGTCGGCGAGCACTCCTCGCGGGCTTGGATGTCTGAGGCGTTTCCGCTCTGCCCGCTTAAAGGACTGCACCCGCCGCCTGGACGCGCTGGATTTCACCATCCTGACCGGCCACTTCCCCGCCCAGGGTGAGGCGAACGCGGAGGGCGACGAAGACGACTGCCATTCCCGAACCGGCGCTGGTCGGCCCTGCTGGGGAAGATCAGCAGGAGTTCGGCCAGCAGCAGGAACGCCTCCCCGCGTACGCGCCGGAGTCAGGACTGAAGACGGCGGCAGGGACGCCGTGCCCGTCGACGAAGGGGACACCGCCGGCCTACCGGGGATCGCCGGTGCTGAAGCCCACGGTCGCGTGGGACGGCCGGCTCCCCCGATGTGCCTGGAGCAGCCGTCCGAAGCGGTCGAGCACGTCGCCAAGCAGGTCAGTGTCGCCGCGTCCGAGCTGGCCTTCTACGACTTCACTTCCCGCGCGGCCAAGCGGCACTGAAGCAAGCTGCGGGATCTGACCGGCTGGCACGAGTGCACCAAGACCGACCTGGTCAAGCTCGTGTCGGACCTGGTGGACGTGATCTGGCACGACGAGCGACGCGAGGAGCAGGGCAGGCCGAGCTGCTGCGGCAGATGCGCGCGAAGATGATCGACCTCGGCGGCACTTCGCGGGGGTATGCGGAAATGCTCGCGCGCCGTGGCGCAGACCTGAGGACGCAGGAAGCGGATCTGACGGCCGGCGGTGACTTCGTCGTAGAGGAACACCCGGTCGACGCACCGCAGAGCGCCTACGAGGGCGGCGCGTTTGCGTTCGCCGACCATGGGTCTGCTGGTTCCGCGCAACCTCTAAGACGCTGTAAGGTCCACGCCGAGCAGCTCGGAGAGAGTGGCCACCGTCTGCCGGGGGTCCTGGTTGTGCACCCCCGCGAGGCCGAGCTGCTCCGCTGCCCGAACATAACCCTCGGTGTCGTCGACGAAGATGCACTCCTCGGCGGGCAGAGCCATGAGCTTGAGCGTGATCTTGAAGAGCTCGGGGTCGGGCTTGCGCAGCAGGTGCTGCTCGGAGATCACCACGACGTCGTACAGCCGCTCAAGCTCGTAGCCGTCGTACAGGTCCCAAGGCGCGAGCCCTACGGAGTTGGACAGGATGCCCACCTTGATCCCGGCTCGCCTCGCAGCAGCAGCCGCATTGATCATCAGCGGCTCAGGACGCAAACTGCCGAAGATCCGGCCCATCAAGTTGTCGGGGGAGACACCGAGCTTCTTGCCCGCGATGGTGTTCCACTCGGTCTGACTGACCACGCCACGCTCAAGATCGCTGGTGAGCCGGACGCCCTCTTCGTCCTTGTACAGCGCGGAGATGCAAGCACCCTGCGGGAGTCCCTCACGCTGCTCGAAGGCGAGCACCACGGGCAGCAGGGGGGTGGTAAGAACGCCCCCGAAATCGAGGATAAGACCGGAGCGGTTGGACATGCGGGAACTCCATTGCTGAGATTTCGACGCCCATCCAGACCGGACGGCGTAACGGCCCGGCTACATGTGGCGACGGCAGTATCTGTGCGTCGCAGGCCGGGTCCACTTACGTAGCGGAGCAAGACCTATCAGTCCGCGTGACCGACGGTACCAGCTCAGTTCATGCAGCAGATGGTGCTAAATCTCACTTGCCGACACGCCATCAAGATCGCTATGGCACATGGTTATGAGCGAAGGGCAATGAGGTCTGAACTGAGAAATCAGCATGTGAAGCTCATTGCAGGCTACCTGCCTGGTTCGGATTCCGCCTCCGTGGAGTGCAGGAGAAGCTCCTGAGCTTGATCCGTGGTGATTTGCGAGTAGGCCGCGCTGACCCGTGCTAGCCACGCCGCTTCACTATCGGTGTCAACGAACGGTTTCGCTCTCAAGGTAGCAGCGGGGTACGGATTGGCTGGCATGGTATCAGCGGCCTGGAGTCCGGCCTTAATCCAGTACGCTTCCGCTGCCGGCTCGGGGTCGGGGAGCGAGGCAGTGATGTCCTCGGCAGCGAACATCAAGTCTCGTGGAGCGTAGTAGCGCAGCTTTTCGCAGGCGTCAGCAATATCTTGGGTCCATCGGTCCAGGCGGACATCTACGGGGACGCGAATGTGCATGAGTTCCACGAGGCGCCGTCCGGGCGGATACAGGCTCGTCCCAGGAAAAGCCTCCACCAGGTCAAACCAGAGTGGATAAGTCCTGTAGAGGGTGCGCCAAGTCTTCCACTGGGCCGCCGCCGCGCTGGTGGTGGGAATGCTCGCACCGACGGCAACGATGAGGAACAGCAGATCCATCCATATTGATGTGGCGTCTACGAGGAGCTGCACGGTGGATGGGCTTAGTGGGAAGGCTACCGCAGACCAGAGGATGGTGATACGGGCCAATGTATGGGCCAACCCCATCCACATCGAAATCCCCATCAAGCCCAGTCCCACACGCATGCTTGTGCTCTCGGCCTGTCGCGCCGCCCTCGTCCACTGGTAGCCGCAAATCGCGGTCGTGATAAGTGGGAAGAAGTAGAAGACGGTCATGTAGACCGCGACTCCCCATTCTCCAGCGTGGTCGATGAGGAAATTTCGGCTCGGCGTGGGGCGGTCCACCACAGTGAAAAATAGGACCGTGAGTAGAGTGACGCCTATCGCCCCAGCCTTGTACGATGCGCGGGCGACCCAGCGGGAGACCGCTACGTGCCGCGGTACGACCGTCTCCGAGCTTTTCCCGTAGCTGGTGGCGACGTAGGTCAGGGCCGCGATGATCGATGCAGTGCTAGCGAAGTGCCTGAGTAGGGCACTCAGGTCCACCACGGGAATACGATCTAGCGCATCCATTACTGCTGGCGTGTAAAGCCACAGGGCTACAGCGAATCCCGCATAGCCGCCCCAGAGCGCCCTGCGGTGAGAGTCACCGTACCGAACTGCAGGGAATCGCCATACGGCGATGACGGTCATCACTGCCGCAGTCAGGTATGTAAAGTAGTCGAACATGCAACCAATGACTATCTGCGCTGGCTGCACGTTTTGCCGACCCGTAAGAGCGACTGACTGCAGCATTAATTGCCAGTAGGAAGGCTATTCGGTGCGGCGAAAGTTGCGAGGCCGGGAATTTCACCTCGGTGGTCGCCACCCAATCGTGGTTAGCGTCGGCGCCGCGGTGGAGCAACTGGGTGAACAAGTGAAGATTCCAGGAGGCTAACCATGTCATCTCCTGTGGTCGACTGGCGACGCGCCAACCGTTTTATCAATGAGGCTGAAATCTCCGCCTGCTTTTCCTCGGGACTGTCAAAATCCACGCGCCCTTGGACCAGAGTCGACGGGAAACGTCGAACCACTTCCTGGCGGATGCGTTCAGGGATGTATCGTTCGATCTCGGCAGCCGTCAGGCAGGTCCCGTGGTCCAGCCATTCGTGCGCGAGCTCATGGAGAATGATGTGCTCGGTGTGATTGCGACTTGAACGGCGGCGATAAAGAATGATTGTGAACTCCGGCGCTTTGACTCGAAGGCCGCATGCTGTGCCCAGGCCCCCGTCGGGATCGTCCAGTGGCACTAGTCGAATCTGGCGACCAGACACGCCCTCCATATTCCGCACCAGCGCCTCGATACTGAAAGGAGCGGGGATGGGAAGATCGGCGAGTAGTCTCTCGCATTCTTTTACGAGTGCGCGCTGTGAAGGGTCTCTACGCCAACGCATGGTCGCTCCATTGAAATGCCGCTGAGGTGTTCTCTGCCAGTCCCATCCCGATACTCATGCGCGGGGCGCTAGTAGCCGGGAGCTTGTGCTTGAGGCATGCGGCGGTCGGTCGGCGCGGCCTGTCCGCTGATGGTACAAGGGGGAAAGCGTGATCCATATAGGCGGGGGTGTTGTGAAGGTCACCCGAGGCGTAAAAATCTCACAATGTGGATTCCAAGATCGAAATTAAGCGGCGATGTCTTAACCTTGCCTTAACCTCGATCTTTACTGACAGTCCGTCGGTTTTCCTGGCGGGCCGTTTCGGCTCTGAGGGCTGACCGTGGCAGGGCTGGGCCCCGGCTGTCACGCCGGGTGGGCGCCGGGTTCCACGGCTCCGGTGGGGTGGTGCGGGTCGCAGAGGCGCGAGGGTGCTGGTTAGCCAGGGTTCGGGAGAGCATGGGCCGGTCGAGGGCGTCTGTGATCACATCGGTCCAGGCCAGTGCGCCGCGAGGCGGAGGATGCGGTGGCGTCCGGTGGTGACGCGTTGGCCGGCTGTTGAGAACAGGCGATGCCGCAGGTGGCGGGGTTCCCAGCGGCGGGCTTTGCCGGAAGGGGCAGGTTGCGCAGGCCGGTGGCGCGGGCGGCGCGGATGCGGTCCTCGGCTCGGGCCTGCTGGCGGTGCTTCGCTTTCAGGGCGCCGTGATCATAGGCAAGACCAACACTCCGGCGTACTGCCAGGACCTGCACACACGGACAACAGCCTGTTCGGGGCCACGCTCAACCCGCACGACATCCAGCAGCTCCTCTACGCCACCGCGACGGCTGCTACCGACGACGATGCGGGCGCGACCGAACTCGCAGCGGCCAGTGCAGCTCGCTCACGGTCCCCGAGCTGCCGGAAGCCCTGCCCTTCGGCGTAAGCCTTGTCCCATTCCTGCTGTTCGGTGTAGGTCAACGGGATATCTCCTTCAGGCGGGCTGGTAGTGGGAGGGGCAGGAACGGGCCACCTGGTGCAAGCCGACCAGGGTGCAGTGGGTGCGCTCGACGAGTTCGGAATCGTGGTGGGTCATGCCGCTGTCTGGTCGGCCGAGGCGTGACGGCGGGTTCGTCACGAGCAGCCTCCACCCGTGGAGAGGCTGGCGAACCCGTCATCGAGGTCGGAAAGGCTGTTCAGCATGCGGCGGATGGCGGTTTGGCGCTCGTTCCAGTGCCGCTTCAGGTCGGCTTCCGCTTCGGGGTGAAGGCCGTATTCGGCGGTGGTGGCGCCGTAGAAGCTGAACAGCATGTACAGCAATGCGATCCGGGCGCATGCCCGTACTTCCCCCTGGGGGAGGCTGGGGTTCTCTTCGTGGTAGGCGCTCACCATCGCCAGCGCGCAGGCTTTCCACTTCGGGCTGGTGGCCACGGTGCGTGGATCGAACGCGGCCCGGCCCAGCTCCCAGGCTGGCATGCCGGTTGCGCCCCGGAAGTCGATGACACCGGTGACGGCATCGGCGAGGACGATCATGTTGGTGCGGCTGAGGTCCGCGTGCAATGCCTGTTCAACGAACGTGGCGGGCAGGTGCTTCCGTAGCTGGTGGACGTGATCCTTGAGGTCCTCCCGCCGCTGAGCGAGGTCCGTCCGTAGGTGCTCGAGACTCTCATGTCCCTGCCGCAGGGCCGTGGCCATCACGGTGTCGCACTTGGCGACCGCCTCCTCGGCCGTGCTCGTCCGCCAGCGAGACTGTTGCACGCCCCTCGGCAGCGGGTAGGCGGCCAGTACCCGGTGCATTCGCCCCATCACCGTGCCGATGTGTTCGGCGAGGGGCACGGTCATCGCCGAGGTGGTCACGCGGCCGGGCGCCTCGTCAACCACGGCCCAGGCGCTGCCCTGTGCGATCGTGACGAGGTTGCCATCTGCGTCGTCCCAGACGCGCGGGATGGGAAGTCGCGCGGCCCGGCAGTACTCCGACATGTCCCATGCAGTACGGGCCGCCTCCAGGTCGGCGCCTGACCGGTACTCCTTTACGAACAGCCGCATTCCGTCGTCGGTCAGGACCCGCCGGTTGATCGTGTCGGTGCCCATGTGCACCGGCTCGACCACGTTCGCGACGAGCCCGTACCGCTCCTCCAGCACGTCAGCTGTCACCGCCGCGTTCCAGTCCGCCTCGGTCATCCCAGTCACCGGTCCGCGGGGGAGGGGCGGCGCGCGGTGAGGACGGTGAACGTGTTGTTCTCCATGAGGAACCCGCCCTCTGCGAAGGGGGACAGGGCCTCGGTGAGTGCCGTCTCGAAGGCATCCTGGCGGTCGCCGAATAGATGGGAGGCCGCGAACGAAGTCGAGTACAGGTAGCCGATGACTTCAGCGATGCTCCATTCGCGGCGAACGGGGATGGTCGCGGTGGTGACCTCGCAGAAGGCGGAAGCGCGCAGCACTTCCTCGTACGGCGGCCCGGGCGGGCCGAAGACGCTGTCCCCTGCACGCCGCTGCTCTCCGAGAAACTGCTGGACGACGGCTCGGGCGGCTTGTTGCCAGGCACTCTCGGCGGTCCAAAGGCTGCGATCGCTGAACACTGCAAGCACAGCGCTGGGGTCGACGTACTCGGCCAGGCGGTCGAGGAAGCGGGGCTGGTCGAGCCAGTGGAAAACACGGCCACAGGTCACGAGGTGAGGCTGCCATCCCGCCGGCGGTTCGAAGTCCTCTGCCAGCGCGTGCCGGATCTGCAACCGCTGACCGCCGGAGAGCGCGGGACGGAGCACGGCCTCGGCTTCGGCGCACATCGCCGGGCCGGAGTCGACGGCGATCACCTCGTCGAAGTACGGGGCGAGCGCGCTGGCAACGAGCCCTGGGCCCGTGCCGATGTCCAGCAGACGCCGTGGAGAACCCGCGGGCGCCTCGTGGGCGAGAAGGACGGCAAGGTCGGCTGGGATGCCGGGGCGGAAGCGCCGGTAGTAAGAGGCAGTTCCGGCAAAGGCGTTCACGAACCCCACCCGCCCCACATGCGCGCGCCGCTCTCCTGGCGCAGGTTCTCCAGCATGGTGTGGGCCTCGTCGACGAGCCCGATGTCGCGATGCGTGATCCCCCAGGACAGCGAGTCGAGCGCGTCCAAAGCCGCGTACGCCTGGCATGCAGCCAGCTCCTCTTCGGTGAGCTGGCGGCCGTATCCGTGGTGGACAGCGGCAAGGAGGTCGGGGCGCTGCAGAAGAATCCGGTAGCGCAGGCGGCTGAAGTCCCGGCGGGCAGCGGGCTGGAGT
This sequence comes from Streptomyces sp. NPDC001027, assembly GCF_040299045.1. NCBI lineage: Bacteria > Bacillati > Actinomycetota > Actinomycetes > Kitasatosporales > Streptomycetaceae > Streptomyces > Streptomyces sp. NPDC001027. Next base: position 45,864 of record NZ_JBEPBI010000032.1, on the reverse strand, counting down.
TCCGCCCGCTCGAAGTCGATGATCCGAAGCCGTTGCTCGGTCTCGTCCCACATCCAATTCTTGGGCATGTAGTCGCCGTGCGCCGCCACCTGCGGCAGACACGGCGGTGTCTCCTTGACGAGCGCACGCACCATCGTGATCTCGTGCTCCGGCACGTGGGAGGCAGCCTGATCCAGTAGCTTCGCAGCCGTCGAGTCCCACGCCTCCTCGGCCATGTTCGTGGTCGGCTCGTCCGCCGCCGCGGTGTGATGCCGGGCCAAGAGTTCACCGGCCTGCTCATACGCCTTGCGCTCCTGCTCGGCCGGCAGCCGCAGCGTGTCCAAGCTGCGGCCGGACACTGCAGTGACCAGGACGGTTCGCGTCTCCGCGTTCGAAGCGATGAGCTCGGGCGCACGGTCGGTACCCAGGGAGACCGTCCACTTCCGGTACGCGTCGATCTCACGCCGGTGCAGCTTCGGGCCGACATGCTGTTTGGCGAACCATCGCTGGCCGCAGAGTCCGTCGATTTCCCAGAGGGATGGTCTGATGTTGCCGGGCCGGGAGTGTTCGGCAACCACGGTGTAGGTGTCGGTCACCGATTCCACCAGCTGGTGGAGTGCGCGGGGCATATCGGTCACGTTTGGTGCGCCCTTCCATTGGCCATGCCGCCCAGTTCGATCACAAAAGGTGATTGATTGGGTGCTCTTGGTGGTTATGCGGGGATGGGGAGTGTGCCACGGGGGACTGACAACTCGGTCTGAGCTGGTCATGTAGGGGCCGGGGCACGAAGGACCGTGCCAGAGACCATTTCGACGAGGGACTCGTCGATGACCCCGTACGTCCAGCCGAGCGTCACCAGGTGCGGGTCGTTGTGCGCCCGGACGCGCTCCCGGAGAGCTCTGATCCGCTGAAGGGCTTCGTCGCGCCTGATGCGGGCACGGTCCGCGTAGTCCTTCGAGGTCGCACCGGTGGCGATCATCCGCCACGTCTCCGTCTCTGGGTCCGAGAACGTCTCCGGGAACGCTGCCTTCCCGGGACGCTTGAGCTGCCCGGTGACGTAGCACGCGTGGACGACGGCGGCCCGACCGCTTACCCCGAGCTTCTGACCGCAGTGCTTCATCTGCACGTTGATCGTTCCGGTGGTGATGGTCAGGTCGGAAGCGATCGCATCGGTGCTCTTGCCCTCCGCGACCTTCTGCGCGATCCGAACCTGAGCGGGTGTGAGATCGAGGTACTTGGCGGGCGGGCGCGCCGGTCGTGCACTCACGGGAGTTCCAGGTCCTTTCCTTCTCGGTGCCGTGACGGTCAGGCCCGGGCCAGCCACCTCTGCCGCTCGGCATCGGTGACCAGGTGCTGCTGGTGGTCGAGTTCCAAGCGGGCGAGTCGGGCATAGTGCTCGACCACCTCGGTGCCGAACGCGCCGTGGGCCAGGGCACTGTCCTGGAAGGCGGCCAGGGCGTTGGCGAGGGTGGGCGGCACAGGGGTGCTGCCCCCGCTGTAGGCGTTGCCGGCCGCTTCAGGGCCGAGGGGGAGTTGTTGCTCGATGCCGTAGTCGATCGCCGCCAGTACCGCGGACAGGGCCAAATAGGGGTTGGCATCCGCCCCTGGCACACGGATTTCCAGATGGAGGCCCTCTCCGTGACCGACGACGCGGACAGCGCACGTGCGGTTGTCGTGGCCCCAGTGGAGCATGGTCGGCGCGAACGAGCCGGGCATGAATCGCTTGTAGGAGTTGACGTTCGGGGCATAAAACGGGCCCAGCTCCGGCAACCCTGCGAGCAGCCCCGCGATTGCGTTCCGTCCGATCTGAGACAGCTCGTATTCGTTGTCAGGAGCGTGGAGTTGGCTGAGGGCTTTCGACCACAGCGAGACGTGCAGGTGCAGGCCGTTGGCCCACCCGGTCTCTGGGGCTGCCATGAACGTGGGCGCCAGTCCGGCGCGCGTCCCCAGCGTGCGCACCGCGTGCTTGAACAGCAGGTGCCGGTCGCAGGCGGTGAGCGCGGGTCCGTACGGGAAGGTCACCTCTACCTGGCCGGGGCCGGCCTCGGTCTTGATCGCTTCCACGGGCATGCCCGCCCCGGCCAGTGCCCGCTGCAGGCGGCGGAAGAACCGGTCGCAGGCAGGGGCGTGGTCGAGGGCATAGTCAAGATTCTCCATCGTCACGGGCCGCAGGCCCTGGTACCCGGCCTGTTCCGCTTCCGCGTACGTGCCCTGGTAGAGGGTGAACTCGGTCTCGATTCCCGCCTTGGCCTGGAGGCCGTGCCGTGACAGCCGGGTCAGCTGCTGATGGAGGATCTGGCGGGGCGCGACGTCGATGGGGGTTCCGTCGTGGTGCACGGCGTCGCCGAGGACGATGGCGGTGCGCGGCAGCCACGGCACCACGCGCAGGGTCTGGAGGGCCGGCTGTACGGACAGGTCCTGATAGCCGCTGTCCCACGAGGTCAGCTCGAAGCCGTCCGCCGGGCTCATCTCAGCGTCGGTGGCCAGGACGTAGGCGCACAGTTCGGCACCGTGATGCGCGACGCGCTTGAGGAAGTGGTCGGCGTCGTACCGTTTTCCCTTCAGCCTCCCCTGCAGATCGGGAACGGCCAGCAGCACGGTGTCGATCGCGCCGCCCTTCACGAAGTTGCGCAGGTCGGTCAGGGACAGGGCCTTCTCCGAGCGCGCACCCGATGCGGCAGCCGCCGCTACGGCCAGGCGCGGGGCTGTGCCGTTGCTCGTTGTGGTCATCACACGACCTCGTCTTCGTACTCGCCTGCCGAGCGATCGAAGTTCTGGGCCGGCACCTCGTACGTGCTGCCCTGTTTGTGCCACCACCCCCACGCCAGCGCGAGCACGACGAGCAGGGCCACCGGCGCGTAGTTGAACGTGTCGACCGTGGCGAGGGCGCCGCCGTCGGGGCGGGTCTGGGGCAGACAGAACAGGACGGTCACGAACGCCACCCAGATGACGGCGATTGTGCCCACCATCACGCCCCAGCTGCCCAGGTTCCACGGGCCGGGCTTGAACCGACGCCGGTTCTTGACCCGCAGGAAGATCGGGATCGCGTACGCCGGGGTGATGCCGATGACGTTGATGCTGGTGATCGCCGCGTACGCGACCGGGCTGTACAGACTCGGCAGCGCCAGCACCGCGGCGCACACCACGGACAGCAGCACCGCCTTGCGCGGGGTGCCGGTACGACGATCCACCTGCCGCCACAGTTGAGAGCCTGGGAGTGCTCCGTCCCGAGAGAAGGCGAACACCATCCGGCTGGCGGCCGCGGTCTCCGCGTTGCCGCAGAACAGCTGGGCGACGATCACGACCAGGAGCAGCGCCTTCGCCCCCGCCATGCCCAGGGCGTCGAGGAAGATCTGTGCCGGCGGCACCCCGGTTGCCGTGCCCACGGTGCCCGCGTAGTCCTGGATCGCGAAGGTGAGTCCGGCCAGCAGCACGAACCCGGCCAGCCATGACCAGCCGATCGAGTGGATGATCCCCCGGGAGGCGGACACCTGGGCGTCCGTGGTTTCCTCTGACAGGTGCGCGGAGGCGTCGTAGCCGCAGAAGGTGTACTGGGCCAGCAGCAGGCCGAGCACCGCCACGTACAAGGGGCTGGACCAGCCGGTGTTGTTGACGAACTCGCCGAACACGAAATCCGTCGACTGGTGGTGGGAGGGCACAATCGCCAGCGCGCCGACGATCACTGTGACGCCGGCCAGGTGCCACCAGACGCTGATGCTGTTGAGGATGCTGACCAGCCGGACTCCGAACAGGTTCAGCGCGAGATGCAGGGCGAGGATGCACAGGAAGATCACCATGATCTTGCCGGGGGTCGGCTCGAAGCCCCACTGCAGGTTGAGGAAGGCGCCAGTGAACAGCGCGGCGCCGTAGTCGATGCCGGCGATGGCGCCGAGCAGGCCGAGTAGGTTGAGCCAGCCGGTGTACCAGCCCCACTTCCGGCCGCCGAGCTGCTCCGCCTGGTAGTACAAGGCTCCGGAGGTCGGATAGGCGGAAGTTACCTCGGCCAGCCCGGCGCCGATGAACATCACCATGGCGCCCACGACGACCCAGCCCCACAGCATGACGGACGGGCCGCCTGTGTTCAGACCGAACCCGTACAGGGTCATGCAGCCGGACAAGACGCTGATGACGGAGAAGCTGATCGCGAAGTTCCCGAACGGCCCCATGCGTCGGGTCAGCACCGGTTCGTAGCCGAGCTCCCGCAAGTACGCGTCGTCGGGCTTCCGGGCTGTTGCGCGATGGCCAGGACTCGAGTGAGACATGGGGATCCTCCAAGGTTCGAGATGAAAGTGGGCAGGCTCATGCCAACCGGTTATGGATGGGGTCTGGTACGGGGGCGATGTGTGCGGGCGAAGGACAGGGACTCTGCACGCGCTCTCAGGAGCAGAGCGGAACCGGGGTCTGGCCCCGGGGCCCCGTCATGTACCGAGGCCCATGGCTCGCGAGCCGCGTATGGGCCCATTGCCTCGAAGACCTCGGCGGCTTCCACGTATTGGTGGCCCGCCCACAGCGCGTAGGCGAGAAGGTTCAGATCGGCCACCGATCGCTCCCGAGGGGGTGCCTTGCGGAACCAGTCGTGAAAGGCATTGAGCGTGTAGTCGAGCGTCGACTCTTGCGCCCACTGCCGCCGCCACAAAGGATCAGCGTTCGACCGTCGCCGCTGCTCGACCTGGGCGTACGCCGGCAGCAGCAACAACGGCGACCCAACGGGCCGTTGCGACGCCACCCATCGCCCGAAGTCGAACATGCTGGCCAGAGACGCGGCTTGCGGTCCGTCCAGGGCGAGCATGAACTGCAGCATGCGGTGATAAGCCTCGCGGTTGTACGGATCACGCTGGTTGACCTCGTACAGCAACCCCCACGGACCGCTCGGCAGCATCGGCTCGGCGGGCACCGCACGGTGCTCATGACGCAGCTGCCGGGTGTCAATCTGTGCCAACGCCACGAGGCATACCCACGGCACCGGATCCTGCGGCACGCGTCGAGCCGCGAGCAGTACCTCGCGCCGCGCCCTGAACTCCAACTCCAAGGTCCCCGGATGCCGTTTACGGTGCGCACGCAGCGCCCGCTCGACGGCTACGCGAGCACCCAGCACCTGTGCGTCGTAGCTGCCGGGCTCCTCGTGGAGCCACACACCGATCACATCCGACCGAGCTGCCGCCACGGCCAGCACCTGAGTGCGCGATGTCCGCAGCGCCCAGTTCGTGCCGGTGTCGAGAAACAGCTTCGCGGCCGTTCTCCAGCGCCCCGCCCCCAACTCGACGAGAGCCACGCGCAACTCTTCGTCGTGGCCAGCCGGGTGGTACACAAGTCGCATCACGCATCTCCGAACCGGCGCGAGCGACGTTCCGAAGGCTGAAGAGAGCTGCTCGCCTGAGGAACACGAGCAGTTCGACACGGTGTGTCTTTCCGGTGGGGGGTGAGTGTCATCGAGGGGCCTCAGGGGGATTTGGGGTTTGGGCCGTAGAATGGAAGGCGCGAGCCGCTCCACGCGGCGGGAAGCGGTTCGGCTATGGCGGGCGGGTCGTCCTAAAAGTGAATCTGGCCGATCATGTCCGCAACGCCGGTAACAAACCGATTGATGCTCGGCGCCATTGAGGTACTCGCCAGGAAGAATCCGAAGAGACTGCACACGATGGCGTGCACGGCATTCAGCCCACTCTTCTTGACGAAGACGAAGACGAGAATGCCCAGGAGCACGACGGCGGAGATGCTAATGGCCACCGCACACCACCCACTGGCAGCGCAGTCCCGCTGGAGGAGGTGCATCAAGCAGACGCCGGGGGGCCAGGAGCGGGCTCCTGGCCGCCCCTGCTCGTGTGGCGGAGGGCAACGTGGACTCCGATGGAAGAGAGCAGCGACAGGTTCGCGTTCCCGCAGTTCGACGAGCAGCAGATCGACCGGATGATCGCACTCTCATCCGGTTCGTCTCCATGCCGTGCCGCAGGACTCCCAACACTGACGGCAAAACGTGCCGTGCACACATTCCAAGGGTGATATCACTCGTGTGATTCCGGCTCTACCAGGATTAACTGAGAATGCGCGTGCTCGCTCACGGGGAGGTGTGACGTGCGTCAGCATCCCCTGCGAAGCTGCGACCGGTGCGGTGGTCCGTTGAGCAACTACAACACCGACGCCCTGTGCTTCGCGTGCGCGCGCTCCCGAGCCCTGGAAGAGCCCACGCCTATCGTGCCGGAATACGTCTGGTTGGACCCAGACGTCCGCGGTGCGCTTGCGGCGTGGGACTTCGGACAAGCCAGCCCATCTGTACGCCGCGCTTCGCGCGGCCAAAGCCGCAGGAGACATGCGGCTCGGGGCCGGTGCCCTGTCGTACCTCGCCATCCCCGGCTACTCCACCGGAGCGCCGCATCATGCCGTCACCGCGGCATAGACAGCACGGGAGAAGGTCAAGAAGCTCGGCACACCAGCCCTCGAAGCCATGCTGCTGACCCGACAGGCCCGCGGGCACGCGAAATTCGGCGAGCGGCAAGCGGCGTTCGCCGCACTCGGGCGCGTGGCCGCAGCGTACGCTCGGGAGCTATTGGAACGCGCCGCCGTCGTGACGGGGGCAGGGAGCTGAACGTGACCGAGGCCCAACAGGTCTTGTTCTGTGGGACATCGACGCACGCTGCTGTACATAGGAGACATGGACCGGCAGGTCTACCGTGAGACGTTCGCCGAGATCGTCGGCCGGCGCGCGCAGCGCGTGCCAGCACGTGGCACCGGCGTCACGATGCCCCACGCGATCCGCGCGCTCCGCCTAAAAGCTGTCCCGCAAAAGATCGTCGGGGGCGGTGGCCTGTCCCGTGACCGCTCGGCCTACGTTACGAATCGGCAGTCGGTCGTCCTCCACGTCCCGCATGCTCACGCCGTCCGACACGGTCCAGTTGAGGTCCGCCAGACGCGGGTGCCGCGTCATGCCAACGGCAGGGCGAACTGGGTGCGGAGGAGCCGCTCCGCACCCCCAGCTTCTAGCCGGGTCCGAGGGCGGAGCCTTCGCCGTGGCCGACGGCCTTGGAGGACGGAACCGGAACCGATGACTACGTGACCTGGCACAACGCGTTCGCCGACAGATCCCGTAAAGGGGTGACTGAGCCTACGCGAGTTCCTTCCGCATCAACGTGCAGATCGTTTCGTAGCGGCGCAACGATCCATCAGGAGCCTGCTCGTCCCACGAGTCCGGCTGACGGTCGTACGCCACATATCCCAGTCGTTCGTATAGTGCACGTGCCCGGGGGTTGCTTTCCTCCACAGCCAGCTCGGCCTGCCGCAGACCGCGGTTCCTGATCCGCAGTTCTGCGGCTTTGACGAGGAACGTGCCGATCCCGCACGACTGCAATGCGGGGTGGACTGCCAGCTGCCACAAAGTGCCGACACCGTCCTTGACCTGGTAGTCGATGCCGCCCTTGGCCACAGGGATGTTGGTTGCGGGGCAGACCGCAAGGTAGTCGACCTCACCGATCCGGGCACGTTCCATCTGCTTGGCGACGCCGGCCAGGTGGTGGTCAGACCCTGCCCACCCGCACGACGCCAGGTCCGCATGCACGAAGTCACGGGCTGACAGCTTCAAAACAACGTTGGTCATCTTCAGTACCTCCGGTGAGCCAGCCTCCACGCCGATCACACGGGGGGCAAAGCCGTTTCCTCGGCCCGCACTCCTGGCTCACCGGTCACCGCGAATAACCGGCAGTTGAGATGATCTCGCTGTGGCTGGTGTGATCACGGCTCGGAGCCGTCCTGGATAGCCCCCTTTGTCCGCTGGCTCCGCGTCAGTTCGGCAAGCTTGTCAGCACGCTGCGGCGCGAGGGCGTGGACCCGGTGCGCAAGGGCCGACCGTGGAGCCTGCTGCTCGAAGATTCACCCACACCAACACTGTCATCATCGGGGACTCCCTCGAAGATGTCGCACGGCTTCTGGAAGCCATCTCCATGCTGACGCCCACGACTGAGCGTACGTGAGCGGGCGTGCGACGATCTCGTCCGGTGTGGCAAGGGCGAGACTGACGGTTGCCATTCGGTCCAGGGAGCGCGATGTCTCGCCTTTTGCCTATCCTTGCAGGCCAGGTTGAGTGACATCGGAGTCAACTGGGGGACGATCGTCTCTATCCAGGGCTGAGATTTCCCTCACCTCAGTGGGTGTCAGGGAAAAGTCAAAAATGTCAATGTTTCGCTGAATCCGTGATTGGCGACGGGAGTTGGGAATGGTTGCGAGGCCGAGTTCGATGTGCCAGCGCAACACGATCTGTGCCGGAGACTTGCCGTAATTCGCTGCCAAATCGCGAATCACTGAGGTGGAAAGAAGACCGCTGCTCCGGTCAAGTGGGCTCCACGACTCCGTGACGATTCCCTTGGAATCGTGATACGCGCGGAGCTCAGGTTGAGTAGTTTGTGGGTGGAGTTGGATCTGATTGACCGAGGGCATGATGCCGGTCTCGGAAATTAGTCGATCTATGTGAGCAGGTTTGAAGTTGGAAACGCCGATCGCACGGACACGCCCTTCATCTCGCAGTTTCCCGAATGCTCGCCACGTATCGACGTAGAGATCCCTGCTCGGTAGCGGCCAGTGGATGAGGTACAGGTCAAGGTAGTCCAGTTTGAGTTCATCGAGGCTCGCATCGAAAGCACGCAATGTTGCGTTGAAGCCGTGGTCCTCTCCATGGAGTTTGGTGGTCACGAAGGCGTCCTCGCGGGGCAGGCCAGAGTGGCGGATTGCGCGTCCGACTGCATCCTCATTGCCGTAGCTCGATGCGGTGTCGATGAGCCGGTAGCCGGCGTGGATGGCAGTGATGACGGCACGCTCGGCCGCAATGTCCTCCAGAGGCCAAGTTCCAAACCCTAGCCGGGGCATGATGATTCCGGTGTTCAGTGACAAGGTGGGGGCTGCGGGTGCATTCATGCGTTCTCCAGTCAGCGTGGCCGCGCGGAGGCCCGGCCGATCTCGCCGTTCGGCGTGGCGGTGATGTCGGCTGTCACCGGCACGGCCCCACGATAGTTCGCAATCATGTGCGTCCCTCGATCAATGGGACCACAGAGGCCACCCCCACACTGACGCGTGAATGGTACTGAGGGCCACGAGTATCTGCTCCCGACCCGTCAGTAGCCTTGGTCACGACACCCGATCGGGCCGTATCACACGCGTGATATCACCACCGTGGCGCCTGACGTACGCTGACGCGCGCGAATGAGAAGTGGGGGTGCGATGCAGAGACACGTTCGCTCTTGCTCCGATTGCGGATGTCGTTTGAGTCTGTACAACGACGATGCACGGTGCGCTGCCTGCGCGCGAGAGGCGCAGCTCATGGCGCTGTCGGTCCCTCCAGTCCCCAACTCGGTCTGGGGTGACACAGACATCCAAGCAGCCATCACGGCATGGGACTTCGGACAGGCCAGCCGCCTCATCCGCGAAAGAAGCGGCCTCCGGCAAGATGACATGGCCATCCTTACGGGCTTGAGTCAAGGCTTCCTGTCCATGCTCGAGTCCGGCGCCCGACGCTTAACGAACCTCGACAAGGTCGCAAAGTTCCTCGAAGGCATCGGAGCACCCGACGTGCTGCTTCCGTCGCCGATCCGAGAGCATGCTGCCCGGTCGGCAGCGATGCCGCTCCCCTCATCAGAACTGCCTCAAGTTCCGATGCTGCGGACGGACGATGGTCGGGAAGCTGACCTCCACTACCTGGCAGCCCAGGCAGCCGCACAGTCCCTACACTTCGCCAAATCGACCACGCGGAGCAACGTCACGGACGCCTCCTTGGAGAGGTTGACCGGCAAGATCGCGACGGTCGCCACCGACTACGTTCACACCCCACTGCATCGGCTGTTCACCGACCTTTTGTCGACGAGAGATCACCTCTTCTCGCTGCTCGGTGGCCGCCAGCCTCCACGCCAGACCCGAGAGCTGTACCTCCTGGCCGGCACCAGTTGCCTGCTTCTCGCTCATGCCTCACAGAACCTGGGCGACCAGGACGCAGCCATGGCACAGATCCAGACGGCCTGGACGTTTGCCGAGCAAGCCGATCACGACGACCTGCGAGCATGGGCCAAGGGCACCGCAGCATTGATCGCGGAGTGGTCTCCCCAGCAACGGATGGCACTAGAACTTACTCAGCAGGCCGCACAGTTCTCGCCTGTGGGCGAAACATGGGTCAGGATCGCTGCCATCGAAGCCAGGGCAGCGGCCCGGATCGGTGACCGGGGCAAGGCATCCGCCGCACTCAATACTCTTCGTCGAGCCCGTGAGCAGCGGACCTCACGCGGCGACCTCAGTCAGTTCGGGGGGATCCTCACATTCCCGAACGCCAAGCAGGAGTACTACATGGGCGGAACATACGCACTACTCGGTGAACATGCGCTGGCGGAACACCACGCCACCGAAGCAATCGCCATGTATGAGAACGGACCGAAGCAAGCACGCTCGTACGGTGACGAGGCTCTGGCACGCCTCGACATTGTCACATCCCGCATCGACGCAGGGGAACTCGAAGGAGCCAGCGAAGCGTTCAAGCCCATCCTCGAACTTCCCCAGAACTTGCGCATACGGCAAATCGGTCACGCCGTGCACCGCGTGGCCACTCTTCTCGAAGCCCCACGGATCGCTCGCAGCCGCACTGCCCAGCAACTTGCAGAAGCAGCCCGTAGTTACCAGGCGATCGACACCACACCGAAAGCCGCACTCCAATGACAACAACGGTCTCCCCCGAGTCCGCTGCTCGTAAGGCATGCCGAGACTCCGGGCTATCAGACCGGTCGCTCACCCGTCTGCACGAGCACGCCACTGCGGTGTACGTCCTCCCTGCGGAAGGCGTCGTGGTTCGAGTCAGCCCCGTGGCGCACCAGCGACGACTCGAAACCGCAGTGTCCTTGACCCGCTGGCTTGTCGCGAATGGCTTCCCCGCGACGGAGCCATCTGACATCTCCCAGCCAATCACCAACGGCCCGTATGTCATTACGTTCTGGAAGCACTACCTGCAGAGCGGGGAAGGTGCGCCGCCAGCCGGGCCTCTCGGCGACCTGCTGCGTGCGCTGCACGATCTGCCGCCTCCGCCGATCGACTTGCCGGACTATCGGCCTCTGGCGTCGTTCAATGCGACTCTCAAAGCCAGCACGTTTCTGACGGATGATCTCCGTGACTGGCTGACGACGCGGATGACGGAATTGCTCGACAGCTACGAGCAACTCGATTTCCCCCTGGGCCACGGTCACCTGCACGGCGACGCGTACCCGGGTAACACCCTGCGAGACGGCACGGCAGTACGTCTGGGGGACTGGGACGAGGCAGCACGGGGCCCACGTGAGATCGACCTCGCCAATACCTTTCAGGGCGTCCGATTCGGCCGCGCAGAGAAGGAACTGAAAGACTTTACTGACAGGTACGGTTACGACATTCGTGAATGGCCGGGCCTACCAGTGCTTTGCCGTATCCGAGACCTGCACACACTGGGTTCATACATTCGGAGAGCTGACCGAGGCGACCAAGCAGCCGCAGCGGAACTCTCCCACCGTATCGCGACACTCCAAGAAGGCGCTGATCGCGCCCGATGGACGGCGCGCTGAGGCCAAAGAACATCACCCGCCCTGACTGGAGGTAGAACTGCTAAACGGCTGGAGACATCGGCACAGCTGTGGGCGCGGAGATGGCAGCGACGCCACACGCAGCAACGCGATCGCGAAGAGCAAGCCTGGAAGGTAATCCTGAGCATGAGTGGGGACATCGGGATGAATAGCTGCAACCTGTAGCACGTTGGCAGCCATCCCCGAGCTTCTTCCACGGTACGGAATCGATATGGAGGTATCCATGCCGAACCAGAGCGGCATCACTGACCGACCCGGATCCGGAGGAGCCCAGACTCACTGCAGACTTGGATGGCTCAAGTCGCTGGCCCTGTATAGCGATCTCCTGATCGTGGGAAGTGCTGCGGAGGTGGATGTGACGGATGCATGCATCACCATACGCACTCCATCACTGCCGCAACTTCGCATCGGAAACGCGATCCTCTTCCCCAAACCACCAAGCCGTGAAGACGTGGCCACATGGATCAGGCACTTGGAACTGAAAGTGGGAGAGTCTGCTGCGAGATATGGGCGTATCGCGTGGGAAGGGGGTCAGCCCAGGGAAGACGTATACCGGGCCTTCAAGAGCGCCGGCTTCGAACCCTACGACAGCCTGAGCATGCAGACCGCTGTCGTGCAGGCGCGGCCAAGTCCGACCACCGTCTCCACGAAAGCAGTTCGGGCTGACGCGGAGTGGCGGGACCTCCTTGACTTTCACGTCGAAGCGAACCAAGTCGCTACCCCTAGCGACCATGAGTTCCTCGCGGCCCGCCTGGACCTGTACCGCACAGAATCGGAAGCAGGCAACGGGGCCTGGTTCACCGCCCACGTCGACGGCCGCGTAGTCGGCTGCTGTGGGATCGCCCTGGGCGACGGACTCGCCAGGCTCCAAGGACTTGAGACCTCAACCAGTCATCGCCGGGGCGGAATTGGGATTTCCCTCGTCAAGGTGGCCTCCGAGTGGGCGCTGCAACGCGATGGCACGAATCACCTTGTGTCCGTTGTGGACCCCGACTATCACGCTCGCCGCCTATTCGAGTCGGTTGGATTCCAGACCCACGACCTCGCCTGCGGCGTCGTTCCCGTCGATTCGTTCACGCCACCCGCTGTCTAACCCCTGTACCCGAGCGCCAACAACTTGGAGAACAGCTGCAATGGCATCAACTGCACAGGATTGCCTTAACGTCTCTCCGCTTAACCCCACCATCGGTGGAGAGGTCACAGGGCTGGATCTCAGAAAGCCCTTGAACGACGCGACGAGCGCCGCCCTGCGGTCCGCCCTGCTGGACCGCAAAGTCCTGTTTTTCAAGGAACAGGATCTCAGCGTCGAAGAGTTCGAACGGTTCGGCCGGACCTTCGGGGAACTATTCATTCACCCGACGATGCCGCAACTGCCCGAGAGTCCCTACATCAACCCCGTGGCTACAGAACACGGTCCCGCCAAGGACTGGCACATCGGCGGCCCATGGCGCACGAGCCCATTCATCGCCGAACTCCTGCAACTCAAGATCACCCCGCCGGCAGGAGGCGACACGATGTGGGCTGACCTGCAAGCTGCCTACCGGGGTCTGTCCACGCCAATGCGGCGCCTCTTCGACGAACTCACAGCGGCCTACCTGGCCGACCCGGCACAGTACTCCCCGACAACCCGCGCCAACGCGGGTGAGCGTCTCGAAGTCGAGCATCCTCTGGTCATAAACCATCCCGAGACCGGAGAACGCGGCTTGTACTACAGCACGTCAGCTGTGCGCATTGCGGGCCTCAACGAGCTGGAGCAGTCCACCATTAGGCGACTGCTCCTCGAGCACGCAACCCAGCCCCGGTTCGTGGTCCGGTACCGTTGGCAACCCGGTGACATTGCGATCTGGGACAACCGTGCAGTGTGGCACTCAGCTGTTGACGACTACGGCGACTCTCCTCGCCTCGGCTGGCACGCCTCCGTGACCGCCGACTGGCGGCCAGGCCCACCGCCGGCCAGCACGTCAGCAGCCTGATCCTTGGTCATGAAATGTGGTTGCCGGAGGTTCCCGCCACCGGCAACCACACTGTTGTGCACACTGACCAATCTTCGTGCCCCCAATCCGTGCTATGAAACGAGCACGGCATGGTCGCGGGAGAAGTACGCGCGCATCGCAGCAGTATGCGCGGGGAAGGCAAGCTCCACTGCCTCGTCGAGCACGAGCCACTCCGTCGCCTCGGCCGTGGCGGTCGGTGCCGGGAGAGTCTCTGCGTCCCGTTCAGGCAGCAGGGCAAACAGGTCAAGGGTGTTGACGGCACTCTGCGCGTCGAAGAGCCGGGCTCTGTCCGCAGCGGCATCGAGTCCGGTTTCTTCAAGCAGTTCCCGGACGGCGGCCTGCTGCCAAGTCTCGCCCACCTCTATATACCCGCCAGGCAACGCCAGTTGGCCTCGACACGGTTCGATGTCCCGCCGCACCACCACTAGCCCCCGCTTACCGGTCCTCGTGACGACGGGCTGCATCGCGACCGCAACGGGAAGAGGATTCGCCCAACTCGTCTCGTCGCATGATGGGCAGTCCCTGGGCCACTCGGCAGCGTCCGCGTAGGAAGCCCCACAGTACGGGCAGTGAGTGATGCTGCGGCCTCGGGTGTATCCCATGTCGAACTGTCCCTCTCTCTTGCACCCGGCGGGCGGGGCAGGGGTCGAATTCAGCGGGAGATTCCAGAAGCCCGGCCATCAGTTATCGGCTGAGGAATGCGTCTGCCCGCACGGCCGCGGACGCCATGCGGGCAGACAACTGCAAGTCCTAGCCTCGGGCCGGCACGAAGTTCACGAGCTTCGGAGCACGCACAATGACTTTCGCGACGCTCGCGTCGCCGAGGGCGGCCTGGACCTTCTCCAGCTGTAGCGCGAGCTGCTGCAGCTCCTCTTCACTGATATCGGGCGAAACCTCGATTCGGTCGCGGAACTTGCCCGCCACCTGGACAACGCACGTCACCTGCTCCTCGACGAGAAGCGCAGGATCCACTTCCGGCCAGCCCGCCTTGAGCACTGAGGGCTCCTGGCCCAGACGAACCCAGCCCTCCTCGGCTGTGAAGGGAGCGACACAGGAAAGCATGCGTACCAGCGCAGCGGTACCTTCCTGGACCGCGGCATCATCCGGGCCGGGCTGCCGGTCGACTGCTTGTCGGAGTGTGTTGGTGAGCTTCATCAGACAGGCGATACCGACATTGAACCGCTTGCTCTCCATCGCCTGCGTGGCGTCGTCGATGAGCCGGTGGACGGCCTTGCGGAGCTCAAGGTCACCTGCGTCGGCGGCGGGTGCCGGGGACGCGTTCCCGACGTCGCCAGCCAGACGCCACACACGGGCCAGCCACTTCACCGATCCAGCAGGTGACACGTCAGCCCAGTCGATGTCGTCCTCGGGCGGGCTGGCGAACAGCATCGTGACCCGCACTGCGTCCGGGCCGTGTTGGGCAATCTGCTCTTGCAGGTTCACCAGGTTGCCAAGGCTCTTACTCATGGCCTTGCCGTTCATGATGACCTGCCCCTGGTTGGTGAGGCGGGTGAACGGCTCAGTGAACGGGACCAGCCCAAGGTCGTAGAGGACCTTGGTGAGGAACCGGGCGTACATCAGGTGTCCGGTCGCGTGCTCCTTGCCGCCGACGTACTCGTCGACGGGCAGCCAGGCCGCGACGCCTGCTGGGTCGAACGGTCCATCCTCGTAGCGGGGGTTGGGGTACCGCAAGAAGTACCACGAGGAGTCCACGAAGGTATCCATCGTGTCGGTGTCCCGACGGGCCCGGCGACCGCACGAAGGGCAGTCGACCCCTACCCACTCGGTGGCGGTCTCCAGGGGAGACTTGCCGCCCTCCGGGCGCAGTGTGTAGCCGCTCTCGGGGAGCTTGACCGGCAGCTGTTCCTCTGGGACAGGGACCGCGCCGCACGAGTCGCAGTAGACGATCGGGATCGGGGTCCCCCAGTACCGCTGGCGCGACAGAAGCCAGTCGCGCAGACGGTAGGTGACGGCTCCTTGACCGACGCCCCGCTGCTCCAGGTCGGCAATGACAGCGGCGATGGCCTCATCCTTGCGCAGCCCATTCAGAGGGCCGGAGTTCATCAGCACGCCGTCGCCGGCGGTCGCGATGCCGGTATCAGCAGGGTCCGGCTCGCCGGTGTCGACGACGGCACGGACAGGCAGGTCGAAGGCGCGTGCGAAGTTCAGGTCGCGCTGGTCGTGGGCTGGGACTGCCATGACGGCCCCGGTGCCGTAATCGGCCAGCACATAGTCGGAGACGTAGACGGGGAGCGCCTCGCCGCTGACCGGGTTGACCGCGTGGCGGCCGAGGAACACGCCGGTCATGGGGCGGTCGATGGCCAGCCGCTCCATCTCCGCCTTGGAGGCCAGGCTAGCGCGGTACTTGTCGAATTCCGCCCTGTGCTCGGTGTCGCAGAGTTCGTCGGCGAGTGCCGAGTCTGCGGCCACAACGAAGAATGTGGCCCCGTAGAGAGTGTCGGGCCGGGTACTGAAGACGCGGACTGGCTCGTCGCGGCCTTCGATCTGGAAGTCGATGTGAGCACCGGTTGAGCGGCCGATCCAGTGCCGCTGCATGCTCAGGATCTCGTCCGGCCACTTGCCCTGCAGCTGGTCCATGTCGTCCAGCAGCCGCTGCGCGTATTCCGTGGTGCGGAAGAACCACTGGGTCAGGTTGCGTTTGACCACGTCGGTGCCGCACCGCTCGCACTTGCCCTGGATGACCTGCTCGTTCGCCAGGACCGTCTCATCGGTGGGACACCAGTTGACGGGGGCTTCCTTACGGTAGGCGAGACCGCGCTCGAACAGCTTCAGGAACAACCACTGGTTCCAGCGGTAGTACTCCGGGTCCGAGGTGTGGAACCTGGTGCGCCAGTCGAAGGAGATGCCCAGGCGTTCGAACGACTCCGCCTGGATGTCGATGTTCCCGTACGTCCAGTCACGAGGGTCGAGATTCCGCTTGCGTGCCGCGTTCTCGGCAGGCAAGCCGAAGGAGTCCCACGCAATGGGGTTCAGGACCTGCTGGCCGCGCATCCGCGCGAAACGGGCCATTGTGTCGCTGATGCTGTACACCTCGGCGTGACCCATGTGGAGGTCACCCGAGGGGTAGGGGAACATGCTGACGACGAGCGTGCGCTTGTCATCCTTCGGGCTCGCAGGCGTTAGTTCCTCCGCCTCGAAGAGTCGCTCTTCCCGCCACAGTTGAAGCCACTTGTCGATGCCGGCGTGGGGGTCGTAGGTCTCCCGGGCGGTGGCCCCTTGCTCGTCAGCCATCTGTTCCAGTCCTTGTTGCGGAAAGTGATGAGTCTGTCTGGACTCGGTCTGCGGTTTTGGCGCGGTGTGCTCTCCGGGAAACCGCAGGCGGACCCAGCCATCGCACCCGGATAGGGTAGCGCGGCCCGCCTGGCCGTCAGCGCGTCATCATGGGCTTCCTGGTCAGAGTTGGGCTCGCCTCTCAGCAGCGTCCACTGAATGAGACGAGGACTAGCCGAGTGACCTCTCCAGAGCGTGCAGTGCGGGCAGCACGGCTTCCGTCGAACCCACGGGGGTGACCAACGGATGCTCCAGCCTGTCCGGAGGCGGCTGGTCGGTGATCCAGATGGCTGGCACCTTGCAGGCCAGGGCCCCGAGGACGTCGCGGTCGTAGGTGTCACCGATCATGACTGCCTCTTCGTGCCGGCCACCCACGCAGTCGACGGCGCGGGAGACAGCTCGCGGATCTGGCTTTGCGAATCCCGCCTCGGTAGAGATCACAAGTTCACGCATGTGCTCCAGCAGGCCCGATGATTCGAGCTTGCGTCGCTGGCCGTCCCCAGGCCCGTTGGTCAGCACGACAAGGCGCCGCTGCTCGTGTTCGAGCATCTCCACCAGGTCTGCGGCTCCGGGAAGCAGACGGACGTCCTGGTGGCGGTGCTGGGTGTAGCTGGCGCTGATCGTTTCAGCGAGTCCAAGGTCGGTAGCCCCGATCTTCTCAAGCGCGAGCCTCCAGGAAGCCTGTCGGAACGCCGGCAGCCACACCCGTAGCCGGTCAAGGGCTGGGACAGCCTTTTCGAAGTCCTCCGATAGGCCGTCCCATGCCGATATCCCGAACGCATCGCTGAGCGGATCGATCCATGTGGCCTTCCACCAGAGTCTCTGGGCAGTCACGCGGGCCGTGCGGGCGAACCGATCGGCGTCGATGCCGACGCGCTCGTGGACGACCTGCCCCGCGGCCAGGAACGCCCTGTCGACGGTCCCTCGCTCATCGATCAGGGTTCCGTCCAGATCCAGGATCACGACCTCTCTGCGCTTCATCGAGCGCGCAGCCTGTCCAGCCAGGTGGCGACCCCGGGCATCATGGCCTCGTAGCGGAAGCCCTCTGCAAATGCCGCAGCGGCCCCGCGCATCTTCGCTGCAGGCTCGTCCTGCAAGCAGGTGAGCATTGCTGCTGCGACATCGTCTGAGGCCAAGGAAGCAGCCGTTACCCCGAATCCCTGCGCCGCGACGATGTCGCCCAACGCACCCCGGCGGGGTGCTACGACAGGCAATCGGTAGAGCAGGGTCTCGCGGAGCCTCATGGGCGGGCAGAGGTCCCACAGCACGTGGGGCTCGTACAGGCAGAGCGCGGCCCGCGCTGTCTCCATGACCGCGATCCGGTCCGCCAGGGAGAGGCCGCCCTGGCAGAAACTAACGTGCCGACTGAGCCGAGGATCCCCGGCCACAGCCTCCTGGACGGCTCGATAGGCTGCGGTCGGGGTGCCACGCTGGGGGTAGAGGAACCACAAGGACGCCTCGTGCCCTGCGTCCAGGAGAGAACTCAGCCCCCTTATTGCGGCCACTGGGGAGTAGTGGTTCCACAGGCCCCCGTTCCACACAAAGTCGGGCCCTGGAGCAGCCGACGCAACCGACGGTTTGGACATGGCCCGCTCGTTGATATCGCTGAAGCCCACCGGAAGCAGCCACAGGAGATCGTCGAGCGACATGTCGCGGGCCGGCTCCAAGAGGATGTCGAACCGGCAGGTTGTGAGCATCCCCGTCAACACCTGCTTCTCCACCTCGCTGGCCACGAAGTAGCCGTCTGCCGACCGCAGGCGTGTCAGATATTCGTCCAGCAATTCACGGTATGCTGCCGATTGGTTCTCTGAATTGTGTACTCTCTGATATGTCGTGTACTCCAGCGGCCATACGATCGCATCGAATATGCAGGTCGCTCCTGCCGCCTTGAATCGCTTGATGGAGTCTGCGGGGGTCGCGAATCCATAGAGGTAGATGTCCCGACCCTTCTCGGGGGTGATCTCCTCATGCTTGACCTGCCAGGGGACCCCGGCCCAGGTCTTCAAGATGTCTGCGTGCGGCACGTCAGGCGTGAGTACCTGGACCTCTTCATAGTGCGCCAGGGCGGAGGCAAGCTCCCAGGCCCTGAAGCCCACACCGTTCAACCCTGACGACATCCCCACGCCGAAGTCGACATACAACACTGGCATTCCCTTAGGTTCGAATTCCTTTGACCGATCTGGTGCGGCGGGGTTACCCGGATATTTCTTGCAAACGCACCACGGGTATCGTGCGGGAGGTGCTGGCTTCGTAGCGCGCATATTCAGGATCGCGCGCCACCTGGCGTGCATAGACCCGATCGCGTTCTTGCCCCGTCAGTTCCGCCGATATTGCTTCGAATGTTCGGGAGCCGATTTCTACCGTGACCTTCGGGTTGGCCCGGATGTTGTGATACCAATCCGGGGTCTTATCGCTTCCCCCATCCGAGGCGAAGACGAAGAGGTCATCGCCTTCACGCTGGTAGGCCAGGGGCGTGGTGCGGCGCTGCCCGCTGCGGGCGCCGAGGGTCGTGAGCAGGAGGATTTCCCACGCCTCCCGGATGCCGCTCAGCCGGCCTCCGTTGGCCCGGAACTCTTCGATGATCCGGTTTCGCCGGACGAGGCCGGTGGCTCTGCCCTCACCGGAGGCGTCTGTGCTGAAATGCGTGGGAAGCCCGTCGGTGAGGATGTCCGACAGGTACTTACCTGTGGCTGTTGTGGCGGGCAGCGTGAGCCCGAGGCGCTTGGCGTACCTGAGCGCGAGCTCAATCTCGCGGGTGGTCCGGTCCACGAAGGGGTGGCTGCCGATTCCGGCGCCCAGCGCGTCGTCGTCCTTCTTGCCCCAGTGCTCGAGCACCCAGCTGCTGCCGGTGCTGGAGCGTACGCCGTCCAGCAGGGCTTCACGGGGCAGGCCGGCGGTCGCCGCAATGTGGGCCACCTCCAGCATCGCCAGACGGTTGGAGTGAAGCAGCAGGTTGTTGCAGAGCTTGAGGACCATGCCGGCACCGACCGGCCCTGCGTGGACGATGTTGTTGCTGTACAGGTGGAGCGCCCATCGTGCTTCCTCGATGGTGTTTGCGTTACCTCCGGCGAACAAGGTGAGGACGCCGTCACGCATGGAGCCCCGCCCGCGGCTCATGCCCGCGTCGATGAGCGCAATATCGCGGTCAGCGAGGTCATTCGACAGGGCCGCGCACGTTGCTGGGTCCACTGTTGAGTGCACCACTACAACAGTTCCCGGGCGTGCGGCCTCGATGAGCCCTCGCTCCCCGAAGATCACGTCCCGTACCTGGTCGTCGGTGTGCACGATGATGAGCACGACGTCGCAGCGGTCGGCGACGTCTGCGGGGTGCTGGGCGCGCTCGAAGTGCGCGGAATCGAGATCCTCGACGCTGGGGGATTTATCGAGGCCGATCACTGGGTGGCCGACGGAGAGGATGCGCTGGGCGATCGTGCCGCCCATCTCGCCGAGGCCGATCACGCCGATCGGTCGATCGCTGTTCATCGAGTGGCTCCTTCGAAGGTGGCGTGGTCGGGTGAGATGACGGCCCCCGGTGCCGGTGGCATGCCGGCGGCTTGGGCCAGGAGTCGGTGCCATTCATCAAAGACAGCGTTGAGGCGGTCCCCGTCCACAGCGGTACGGGCCAGACGGAGGCTGCGGGGCCAGGAGTTCTCCCAGAACTGGCGGACTACAGGTGGCATGCGCAGGAGCTTCTCTGCCCGGACTTCCGCGGCGTCGAGGCAGAACAGCGTCGAGCGGTCCTCCGAACGAGCCATGCGGCCTGTTCCGGTAATCGACGGCGAAGGTAAATGAGCGAGGTGGTCGACCCGGTCTTGAGAGCCGGTTGCTGTCAACGCCGTCCGCGCTGCGCTGATGGCTTTGGCCTGATGGAGGTTCTCCGCGACCACAACGTGCCGGACATCGAGGCCGCCGACCAGTTCGGCCACCACGGACGGAATGTACGTCACGATGCTGCGCTGGTACTGCCGCAGCCGGGCCGCGCCGGGCGGCTTCTGCCCGGACCGCGAGGGCCGGATGGTGTACAGGTCGTCCAGGTCCTGCGGGCGGACCAGGCCACTGATGGCTTCCACCGCAGTGTCCAGTGCCGCCGAGGATGTGTCCATGTCTGTTCGGATGAGAATGGGTGGACGGCCGTTCGGAATGGATGCGGCGATGCTGTTGACGAAGCCTTCGAGCCGCTGACCGAAGTGTCGCCATGCATCCAGACTGATTGACGGATCGCTGACGATGGCCTCTTCGCCGACCGGCAGGTACAGCACACAGGGCACGCCGGCCCATGCAGCCAGCAGCAACGGCTGCAGAGTGTCGACCACAAACTCTGCCCGCAGCCGCTCAAGCCGTGCATCGCAGTTGGTGAGGCAGGCTCCGCCGACCACCACGGACTGGCCGCTGACCGGGGGCTCGAACTGAGGACTCACGGCGAAGGCCATCCCGGCGCTCACTGGACCGTAACCGGCTAGGTCCTGGTGCCCCGCGGCAGGGACGAGTCCGAGCTGATCGAGAAGCCAGGATCCTGATCGTCGGTATAGGCCGCGCAGCACACGATCCGCCATCCGCTCACCCACCGTGACTCCAGTCACACTGGACATCAGGCCGCCGACTCCACGTAGGAGACGATGGTCGCGCTGATGAAGTCGACCTCGGCGTCAGTCAGTTCCGGGTACACCGGTATCGAGATCACCTCGGCCGCCACCTCGGCGGCACGGTCGAAGCTGTGTGCCCGCAGAGCCTGCCCCTCGAATGCCGGCTGGTCGTGCAGCAGCCATGGGTAGCAGACCAGGGTGCCGACGCCGTGGTCAGCAAGGTGCTTGCGCAGCCCATCGCGGTCCGGGACCCGGATCGTGTACTTGTGATAGACGTGCTCTTCGGCCTCGGTGGCCGCGGGTGTGACGACGTTCGGCGACGAAGCGAAGTTCCTTGTGTAGCGGGCTGCGATCTCTCGGCGCCGGGCGATCCACGCGTCGAGGTGAGGAAGCTTCGCGGAGAGCAACGCGGCTTCGAAGGGATTCAGCCTGCTGTTGAGGCCCATACGCGTGTGACGGAAACTCCCGGCATTGCCGTGGCCACGCAGGGACCGCAGACGACCGGCGATCTCCTGGTCATTGGTGAGCACAGCTCCTCCGTTGGAGAAGCTGGACAGGTGCTTCGACCAGTTGAAGCTGACGCCGGAGGCGCTGCCGAACGATCCGACGAGCTGGCCGGCGCTTCGGGCGCCGAGAGCTTGGGCAACGTCCTCGACGATGGTGATCGAGTACTGCTCCGCGATCTGCTGGAGTACCGACATGTCGATCGCTTCGCCGAAGAGGTGGACAGGCACGATGGCCGCAGTCTTCGGCGATATGGCGTTGCGGACCGCGTCGAGGTCCATGACCATCCGGTCGGGCGCCACATCGACGAACACCGGTGTGAAGCCCGCCATGATGATGCTCGCAGCGGTGGCGTAGAAGCCGAAGTCACAGGTGATGACCTCCGCGCCGGGCGGCGCGTCCAAAGCCCGGAGGGCGATGATGAGCGCGTCGGTGCCCGATGCGACAGCCACAGCGGAGTCGACCTGGCAGTAGTCCGCTAGCCGACCCTCGAACTCCTCGATCGTGTGAGCGAACGCGGTGTCGTCCTTGAGATCGATGGAGCCCAGGGCCTTGCCCAGTTCCTGCGAGAGGGCGTCGTGCTGCCTGCTGTTGGAGTGGAACGGGATCACTGCGTAGCTCCTTCGGTCAGATGCTCGTGGCCAGTGAGGCTTCAGCCTTGATGGTGGAGCTGAGGTGCTCCTGCTCGACGCGGTCGACAACTAGCTGCCGGAGTACCTGGCAGTCGGCAAGGTCGCGGGAGAGCCCGGGATCGGAGCTCACCACCTCTTCCGCGTCGTGCAGGAACTCGCGCCAGGGCCGCTCGATATCGGTTCCGTACAACCCCAGAAGCCGCCGCCACGACTTCTCGTACGCGGTGACTGAGGTCAGCCACTCCTCCAACGTTCTGCGCGGAGTGTGACCACAGGGCAGGTGGCTTGTTGCGCGGATGGTGCGGCCCGCGGCGAGAGCACTCGCGGACAGGCTTGGCCCGATGAGGGTGCCGAGGTCGAGGGCTGTGCTGACAGCGCGCTCGAACGCCGGCCGTCGAGCTAGGCTTCCGCCAGCCCCGCCTTGGATGTACGGCTTGTTGACCACGCCTCGCGTGCTCTCCAAGGCCCGTATGAACTTCTGAGAGCTTGGGGTCTCCCACATCTCGCACTGATCGTGGATGACCATGCCGCTGATGGCGTCGAGGGTGGGCTCGGTGGCGAGGGCGCGCTCCAAGAAGGCCCAGTGAGCGGTGCCGTGCAGGACCGCATCCGCGTCGAGGAACCCAACCAGATCTTGCCGGGTGCCCAGATGCGCGGCGATTCCAAGACCCTCCTGGACCGCACGGATGTAGCCGACGTCTTCAGCGATACTGGCCACAGCGAACGCTGCGGTGGTCTCGCTCAGTTCCTTGATCAGGACACCCGGGTCCACAGCAGGCTCGCGGGTGCCGTTGAAGACCAGGATGTGCATGGTCTGGGTGCAGGGGCTTGCCTCCGACGCGGCGCGCAGGCTGGAGGCGATGGCCGGCCTGGGGTCGTGGTCCGCCCCGACCGGCACCACGATGGGGATGGACGAACCCGATGTCCCACGTTTGGGGATGTGCAGCAATTCTGCGGTCATGCTGGCCCCTTCTTCTCGGATCAGTGGGCTTCGACGATGTGACGTGCTGCGTCAAGGCCCTGTCGGACGGCCTGGTCCATGTTGATGTAGCTGTAGGTCGCGAGGCGCCCCGCAGCCATGAGCGGATTCCTCGTGTAGGCGGCGAGTTTCGCCTCGTAGGAGGCTTGAAGTGCCCTATTGATCCCAGCGCTGTCGGGAACTGGGTAGTGCTTCGCCGACGCGCCGGGGTACTCGCGCATGACGACAGTCCCGGGGGCGTCGTGAAGCTTCTCCAGAGCCCACTTGGTCTCGATCGTCCTGGTCCATGGGACGGCCAGGTCGGGTTCGTTCACCACCATTGACGACTGGGCGAGTCTGACGTCCGGAATGAACTTGCTTTCAAGGCGGACTCCCCGCCATTCCAATGGCCCCAATTCACCGCTGAAGAAGTCATCGAGCGCCGAGGTAATCACGACAGGCTCACCGGGCCGCGTCAGCTCGACCAGGTCGGCGCAGGTGATCGGCTGTCCGAGATGGATCTCCGCGGGTTCGAGGAGGGCTTCCACCAGGTCGGCGTAGCCACGCTCGGGCCACCCTTGATGGGGGTCCCGAAACAGACCTCGGTATCCGTCGTCGCGGAGTTCAACTCGGTTGGCTGCGACGGAAGCCGAGAGTTCCTCAGGGGCTCGCCCCCACTGCTTCAGCGTGTAGTTGTGAACGCATAGGTTGTAGAGCGTCTCTCCCATGAGCGACCGGCAATAGGTCTCGAAGTTGGTCGAGTCGGGCTTGTGTGGAAGCGAAGCCAGCTCCTGCTCCACCTCTGGCCACTCCTCGAGTTGAGGCAGTTCGCCCCTCTGGAGAGGCCAGCTCAACTCGTGGGAGCGCACACGTATCGTGACGCGGTGCTGGTATGGAACGAAGTCGGTGAATTTGCACACGAGTTGCCATACCGCGGTGTCACGCGTGTGGAAAATGTGCGCTCCGTGCGGCTCGTACGGTATTCCTCTGATCCACTCGGTCCGCACATGCCCACCGACCACGTCGGCCTGTTCATAGACGCGAACTTGGAAGCCCTGCCGGGCCAGCTCCGACGCGGCTGTTGCACCGGTCAGGCCAGCGCCGACAACGACACAGCTCTTGGGCGCCTTCATCTCGTTCCGCCCAATCGGCCCGCAGAGCCCGGATCTTGGTGTAACTCTGCAGGAGAGTTGCCGAACGTACGCCCATTGCTGTGAGCTAGGACCTCACTGCCGATAGGTGCCGTGATGAGTCGCAAGACCCGATTCTCCCGTCTGATGCGAGTGTGCGCGCCTTGCCGCGTACACCACCGGTGATCATGGCTCTGAAGTGCGAGCTTACGAGGAGGAACGTCTCCGCTCAGGCGAACGGATCACGAGGCGCTGTTGATGTGTAACCGGTCGAGTGGTAGTGGGCCTTCACCTATGAGCGCGCTACGAGAGCACGGCCAGCCAGTGTGCTGCTCAACCGGCCGGATAGCACATCACATCGGTGATATCACTCGCGTGATACCGGGCCTGTGTAGATCCCGTCAGGATGAACGTCGGACTCGCGCACGCCGCACGCATTTCGACCTGAACGTGAAGCAGGAGTATCGCCGATCTGAAGGGGAAGGAAACCCAGCAGTGGACATGAGTCAAGCGATGGACGACCTCGGCGTAACCGGCGACTTGCTCGACCATGAGACAGTCCGCCAACTCGACGAGAACGGCTTCGTCATCCTCCCCAGATTCTTGCCCTCACATCAGGTACAGGCGCTACGTGCCAGGCTGACCGAACTGTTGGTGGAGGAAGGAGAGAGAGCCGGCACCGAAGTCAACAAGGAGCCAGGCACAATGCGAGTCTCGGACCTGGTCAACAAAGGCCAGATATTCGAAACCTGCTTTTCCCACCCTCTGCTCCTCGCCGGTGTGCGCCACGTCCTGGGCGAGTTCAAGCTGTCTTCGCTGAGCAGCCGCCTGCCGCTGGCCCACGAAGGAAACCAACCCTTGCACGCTGACTGGCGAGGCGGTGCACCACAGCCGGGCGATTATCAGGTCTTCAACTCGCTATGGCTGCTGGACGACTTCAGGAACGACAATGGAGCGACACGCGTCGTGCCCGGATCCCATCTCTGGGGGCACGCGCCAGCCGACGTGATGGCGGATCCGACAGCACCTCATCCGGCGGAGAAGCTCATCTTGGCGCCAGCTGGCTCCCTCGTCATGTTCAACGGGCATCTCTGGCACGGCGGCACGAGGAACCGTAGCGGTGGGCCCCGCCAAGCCCTCCACGCCTACTTCACCCATCGGTCCAACGCGCAGCAGCTCGACCAGGCGACGTTCGCCCGCCCCGAGACGCTGGCTCGCCTCAGCCTCGCCGCCCGGTTCATCCTCGACGTCTAGGGCCTCCGCGGCTCGCGTTGGAGTCGCTCGGATCCACCAGAAGCGGACCCAGTGGATTGGTCGTCCCACTCGCCGCAGCCGGCACCGGTCCAGGCCAGGATCGGCTCGCGCTCCTCTGTCAGGAGTTGTGCGGGACGCCGCAAGATCACTCTCGCGGGATGGCACCAGGGCGATGCGACCTGGTGTCTTCTCGCTTCAACGCTGCGCGCCCCACACCCGAACGGGTGTGCGGTCTTACCGCACCTCCACGAGCATTTATGGTCTCCCCGCTACCCGAGGTGACGCTTCCGAGACTCCGGCGGCCGGCACGCATGATGTTGCGTGCCGCGTTTTGCTGCCGAGCAATGTGTAGACCGCAATCGCGGCAGGAGAATTTGCTATCCGAGACCGTGACGCGTGAGTTTTGCGCTCCGCATCTCGAACAGATCAGGTTCACCGGTTCACCTGGCGCGAGAACGATGAGAGTGGCTCCATACCACGGGGCCTTGTAGGAAAGCTGACGCTTCACTTCCCCCAGTGAGGCATCCAGTAGATGCCGGTTGAACAAGGAACTGAGCTTGCTACCCCGGCGGGAGCGGCCAGACGCCGTCTCTCGGGCAATCATGCCCTCGACACTGAAGCCCTCGACGGCAATGTGGGAGAAATTGGAAGTAAGGCATTTGGTGAATGCGTGAACGTCCGTTGCGCGACGCTCGGCGATCTGGTGGTGAATACGGGCGACCTTGCGTGCCGCCTTCGCACGCCGCGCCGACCCCTTGACGGTCCGGGACAGGGCACGCTGAGCTTTCACCAAGCGATCCATGGACAGCTTCAGACGCCGTGGATGCTCCACGACGGCGCTGTCGGGGTTATCGCGGTGCAGCCGATCGGACAGGACAGCGAGGTACGCAGAGCCGAGGTCGACACCGACAAGTCCACCGACGCGTTGCCGAGCGGTGGGGCGCTGCGGGAGCTCCTGCTGAACCTTGCACAGAACCGATGCGTACCAGCGGCTCCCAGCCCGCGACACCGTCACGGACTGGATCACGGCCTGCCCCCGAGCGGCGAGGCGCATCAGGCGCTTTCCGGAACCGTGGAGGCGCACCTCACCGAGCTTCGGGAGATTGAGCCTCCGGTGCCCGAGCAGCCGGATCGACGGGCGTTTCACGTCATGGTGCAGCCGGAAGGAGTCACGGGAGCGGCCCTTCTTCTTGTAGCGGGGGTACCCCACCCTGCGCCCATCCCGATTCCCGCGCAGAGAGGAGAGCCAGTTTCGCCAAGACGCATCCGCGTCGATGAAGCCCGACTGGAAGCAGTAGTTGTTGACCTCCCACCACCACGGGCACGAACCGTCCACGTCGCACCGGCTGTCGCCCCTCTCGGCGACCCACGCTTTCTGGATGGCCGGCTTCGAGGGAATCGCTATCTTGACTGCCTTGCGGGCTTCCGGCTCGGCGATCCCGGACTTCACGAGGGCATCCACCTCGGCACGCCACTGCTGATGGGCCGCTTGTTTGATGGCCAGCGCATGATTGAACGCCCATCTGGCCGCACCCGCGTACCGGGCGAGGGCTACCACCTGGGTCTCGGAGGGATCCAGGGCAAACCGAAAGGCGCGCAGTACCTCATGCGTTGCCATCGATCTCCCCTCGAACCATGCCATGCCCGAGGCAGGAGCATAGTGCTCCTCGACCTTGGGCGTTGTTCGTTGTGGGTGACGGCCGTCCACCCTCCTGGGCACCGTCGACGAGCCGGGGACCATCAGGCCCGGTGAGCTGCAACAATCACCGCCGTCTCAGCGAAGAAGAAGCTCCCGGCATCCGCAGCATGCCGAACCGCGTCATACCACTCCTCAACCTCATCGGCCTGCACCCAACCCAGCCCCCGCTGGGCCGCTGCCCGCAATGCCCCTCGGATGTCGCCCACGCGTCGGGCTGCATGGCCCGCCAGCTCGGTGGAGGAAGTCACTAGGGTTTCAACGTGCATCCGGGTAAGCGGGGACGCCTGGACCAATCCCGGGAGCTTGCGGCCGATCCTCCCGTCCGAGTTGTCCATCCACGGCGGTGCATCGTCTGCGAAAGCGTGACAGACCCTGCGGTCCAGCTCGACAGGGGCACCGGAGATGACGAGCGCGTCGAAGTCCGAGTGGGAAAGCACCGCCCGGCCCCCGGGGCGCAGAACCCGCCAGATCTCATTCAGGAGATGTGCTGGGTCGGGCAGGCACTCGAGCAGGTTGGACGAGACCACCGAGTCGGCGCTCCGGTCCGGGAGGGGCAGCTTCTCGCACAGATCTACAGGGACCAACTCCACGGCCCCTGTGTGGCTTTTCAACCGCTCGCGGGCCGTTTCCAGAGCCTGTTCGGAGCGGTCGAAGCCTGTTAGGTGCGCCTGAGGGAAGCGTCTGCTGAACGCAGCCAAGGCAGGGCCGGCACCACAGCCCAAGTCAACCACCATGCCCTGCTCCGGGCGCCCGGCCAGATCGATGAAGCGATCGTGCAGCATCTCGTTGGTCGTCGGCACACGAGTTCCTCTCTCTACTACGCTGCTGCAACTGCTTGCACCGAGGCTCGCTGTCCCGACTTGTCGGCGGTCATGCGCCACGCTGCAGACCCCGCCGGATTGCCACCTCCACCGGCGAGTAGTCGTCGGATTCACGCGTGAGTCGATACGGCTCGGCGGGGTACGGCGGTGGCTGCCCCATGAATCGCGGGGGCGTACCCGGCGCGGCTGGCTGCGTGTCCCAGGTTTCGGTGTCGGTCGAAAGTTCAGCCGCCGCCGACAAACGGCCTGGTTCAGGGACCCGGCCCTGAGTGGCGGAGCCTGCTGCCTCTTACTGGGGCTGCCACTCGTGCTCGAGGACGGAGTACAGGATGCTGTCTCGCCAGGAACCGTTGGTGAAGACGTGGTCCCGGAGGACTCCTTCCCTGGTGAAGCCGAGTCGTTCCACCAGCGTGATCGAGGCAGTGTTCTCCGGGCCGATGGCGGCGCTGACACGGTGGAGTTGGAGAACACGGAAGGCGAAGTCGGTGAGCGTCCGGGCGGCATCGGTTGCGTACCCGTGGTTCCATTCATCCGCCGCGATTGCATACCCCAGCTTCCCGGCCTTGACGCCGGCGAAGGCGATGCGGGCGAAGCCGATCATGTTGTCGTCGTCGGGGCGGGCCACCGCGAGGTAGAACTCCGTCCGGGGCGACTCCTGGGCGCGCTTCACCGCGCCCTCGATCATGGCCTGAGCCTCCTCACGGCTGCGGCTGTCGAAGGACAAGAAGCGCGTGACCCGGTCATCACCGATGATCTTCAGTGCGTCGTCGACGTCGTCCAGCGTGAACTCACGGAGGACGACACGCTGGCCGCTCAGACGCAGGGGGTAGGTCACGAGACTCCTCAACGGGGCAGAGACTTCAGCGGTGTGCGGGTGAACATCTCGATCTGCTCTTGCAGGTCAGATCCTGCCTCAGCGAGCGGAGAGTCCCGCAACGCCTGGTGTACTCGCTGTGCGCTGTGAACGATCCCGTTGATGCGCTGCTCGGGTGCGAGGTCAAGGACGGGGACGACGGCCTCCGCCGCGCCTTCCAGCTCGCCCATCTGGATCCGAGCGATCGCCAGGTCGGCCCGGCTGCCAGCCTGGTCGCCGAACGCCCATTCAGGTGTCGACTCGTCCTCGTACTCCAGCACGGCCCGCTCGGCGTAGTCTTGGGCAGCTCCCGCCTCGGATGGCAGCCACGTCAGGGCGTCAGCCGCGTAGTAGATCTGGCGCACCCGGCCGAATCGGCAGAGACCGCCCAGCTCGTCCACCTCGTCCTCTTGGACGGACTCCCAGGCATCCTCGGCTCGCTGGATCGCTGCGCGGGACTTGTCGGCGTTGCCGAGTGCCGCCCAGGCGCGGGCCTCGTTCATCGGCAGCCACACCTTGGCCGTATTGCCCGCCAGGGCGGCGAACTCCGCGCCCGATTGCGCGTACTGCACAGCCTCTCGCGTACGGCCGGCCCAGTACGCTACCAAGGACTGAACGCCGCGGATCCACGCCCGCAAACCGTTGTGATCAGCCTGGTCCGCGCACATGAACGCCGTACGGGCCTGCGTCAGCGCGGCATGCGGATCAGCCAGATCGTGGCTCGCCTTGGCCAGCAAGCCTCCGGTCACTCCTGCCAGCAGATAGAGCTGGCGCGCTTGCCCAGGGCGCCGCTGGCGCTCGAGCAAGGTGTAAATGGTGTCCTGCGCCTCGATCATGTCCGGCAGCAGCTCAGAGAGAGGTCGCTGCGGATACTCCATGGCGAGGCGTTGAACGTCCGCGTGGACCTGGTCCATGGCCTCGGGAGTGAGGTCGGTCTGCCCCGTCGTCAGGGCGAAGCGTCGGGCCCGCTGTGCCGCCACGTTGATCAGCTCCTTGTCTGCTGTGGGATGGCCAGTCGCAATGACCAAACCCGAAGGCGTGCTCCCCGCCCCGAGCGCCCCATCCCACGGGCTGAGCAGCTCCTCAAGCGGTTTGCCGAACATCATCTGCAGAACACGGCGGGTGACGGGGTTTACCCCAGACCGCTGACCAGAGGCAAGGCGCCGAAGATGCCGAGCAGTCAGCGTCGCGTCCTCACCCATCTTGCGGGCCAGCACCCCGAAGTCACGAGCGATCTCCTCGTACGTCTTGGGTTGCTGAGAGAGCAGTAGCTCAAGCACCGTTCGTGGATCCTGGCCGCTCTTGCCGGCGTTGCCAGCCATAGCGTCGCCCCCTGCTACGTGGTCTGCATCTTCAGGTTCCCGCGCTTCCAACGAGCTGCCCGTCCAGGTCCCGTTCTGGTCCGCATACGGTCCGCCATGGGTCCGGAGCAGGCCCTCGCGTGGTCATCGTCTCCCATCCGACGCTTGTAATCATGAACTTGACGGACACTCAGCGCAGGGCAGCGGTCGACACGGCGTTGCCCTCTCGGGTTTTCAACTCGTGCTCGGAGGGGGCTCCCATGTGCGGACTGCCGCCCAACCAGGCCACCGAACTCGTCCGTCGCGTCGCCGCCGTCCGGGCCTCTGCATCTTCGGCGAGTCCGTGAACCTCAGCTACTCAGTCGCCGATGTCATGGTTCTGTACCCGCCACAGCCCCACCCGTCGTCCCAGCGACTGGCCGCGAAAGAGTGCCCACTAAACGGAGGAGATGTGTCCGTATCGGCTGTGCCTACCTTCGAGGCACCTCGCCCGCGACAAGCGCGCCGGTGTAAAGGGTGTGGGTGCCACCTCAGCCGCTACAACGATGAGACGTCCTGCGCCGCGTGCATCCGCCGGACACAAGAGCCACCGACGCTGGCGCACGTTTGGTCCGACGCCAAGGTTCAACAGGCGCTCGCCATGCGGGATTTTGGGACCTTCTGTGTGCTGGTCCGCCGCCTTGGAGGGTTACGGCAAGAAGACCTGGCCACCTTGACCGGGCTCGGTCAGTCGTTCCTGTCGATGCTGGAGTCAGGCGTACGGCGGCTCACCAACATCGACAAGATCATCATGATGCTTGATGGCCTTGACGTGCCGATCGAGCTCACTGGCCCCATGCTGCGGACCTCAGCGCACCCCACTCCACCCCAGTGCGAACCCTCGGGGCCATTGGGACATCCGCCGCTGTAGGGCCGGACCGGCAGGCAACCCGTTTCCACTGCGACTCAGTAAGGGATTCTCACATGCCGGCACCGACCGGCCCTGCGTGGACGTGGCGTGTGTAGGAACATCGTGGCATGAATCCCTTCGACAGTCTCCAGACCGTGCGGTCGCCGCGGTTGCGGCCCGGGGATCGGGTACGGATCGTCTCTCCGGCCAGTCCCCCCAGCCGCGAGGGAGTCGCTCGCGGCGTCGAGCTACTGAGGTCATGGGGGCTCCAGGTCGAGTTGGGTGAGCACGTCTTTGACCGATGGGGGTATATGGCCGGTCGGGATGAGGACCGCGCCTTCGACCTGAACTCTGCGTTCGGCGACCCGGGGGTTCGCGCCGTGATTGCCACCCGGGGCGGCAAAGGCGCCTACCGCATCGTCGACGACCTCGCTACAGACACGCTGCGCCGCGACCCGAAGCCCGTGGTCGGCTTCAGCGACATCACCCACATCCACCTTGCACTCTGGGCCCGATGCCGCCTGGCCTGCCTGCATGGCCCCTTTGCCAACTGGAGCGACGAATGGTCCGGGCGCGCATCAGCCGACGCCCTTCGCCGTGCGCTGATGACCACTGACCCCGTCATCATCCACCGGCACACCGGCGAGGCCAGTTCCGCGCTCACCGTCGAGGGCACCGCGACCGGTGTCCTGGTCGGCGGCAACCTGGACGCGATCCGCACCGCGGCCGGGGCCGGTCTGCCGAGCCTTGAGGGGGCGATCCTGTTTCTCGAACACCAGAGGGGCACAGGGCTGGGGGAGGTCGACCGTGCACTGACCCAGCTGACCCGTAGTGGGGCCCTGGACGGGCTGCGCGGTGTCGCACTGGGCCAGTTCCTTGGCTTCGACCAGGATGCCGATGACCCGACCCTGGGGGGATGGGGCATTGCCGACGTCCTGCGTGACCGGCTGACTCGCCTGGGTGTTCCTGTTCTCGGCGGACTCCCTGCCGGACACGGCCTGCACCCTCCGACCATCCCGATCGGCACCCGGGCCACGATCGACACCGCCGAAG
This sequence comes from Streptomyces sp. NPDC001027, assembly GCF_040299045.1. Taxonomy (NCBI): domain Bacteria; kingdom Bacillati; phylum Actinomycetota; class Actinomycetes; order Kitasatosporales; family Streptomycetaceae; genus Streptomyces; species Streptomyces sp. NPDC001027. The sequence continues at coordinate 13,356 of NZ_JBEPBI010000032.1, read as the reverse complement.
GAACCTTGACGGTTCAGCCGGCTGTCGTCTGACCGTCGACTGCCTTACCCGGCGTGCAAGGCCACGCAGCGGTGATTGACCGTCCAGTCAGTCACCGTGCGTGGTCGCCGGGAGCGTATCGGCTCCAGGACCCGTCAGCTTCGGTGTTCGAAGTGGGTGGTGTGGTCGTGCCGTCCGGTTGCGTGCGGCGCTCGTGGTCCTACCGAAGTGACACCCGAACGCATCGACAGTGATCACGACGGAGCCTCGGGGGATGCTGAAGTCGCATCGAAACGACTCCCGTTCTCGGGCTCTGGTCCACATTGTGTGGTGCGGTCACTCTCCCTGCCGGCACTGTCCCGGCAGTGCCTCAGCGCCCTGATGTCAGGGGCGTTCGCTGTGCCGCACGTCACGGGACCCTCGGAGTTCTTCAACGAATTTCCGGCCCGGCACACGAGAAGTCGTACACCGCGAAGTCGGTGACCGGGCGGTACCCGATTCGCTGGTAGAGGCCGTTGCTGGTGGGGTTGGCCAGGTCCGCGAACAGGAGGACCTCCGCCGCGCCTGCGGCCAGCGCGGCCCGACTCACCTCGACCGTCGCGGCGCCCGCGTAACCGCGGCCTCGTTGGTGGGCCGGGGTGTAGACGGGGGCCACCCGGACCTGGCCAGCGACCATCGGGGTCACGCCCGCCATGGAGACGGGGGTGCCGTCCGGGGTTTCCCAGAGTGTGACGCGTCCCTGGGCGATGCGTGTATCCGCCCATGAGCTGTTGTCCGCAGCGGGGGTTCCTCCGATGGCGGTGATGAACTCGCGGTGCCAGAGCATGAGTTGCTCACGGTCCTGCTCGCCCGCGACTCGGCTTCGGCCCTCCGGGAGTGCCTCCGGTGGTGTGAGCGTGCCGAGGCGGTACAGGCGCTCCCGCTCGTGCAGCGCCGGCGTCGCGCCCGTGTGCCGCGCCCAGGCATCGGCGAAGGCGGTGGCGGTGTCGTGGTCCGCGTTGACGCCGGGGAGGCGGTGGCCGAGGCGGGCCAGGTGGGCGGCGAGGGCGTCGGCCTCCTCGAGGGTGAGCGGGGTGAGGTACGGGCGCCGGGGCGGGGTGCGGAAGAAGGCCGCGCGGACCTCGCCCGCCCGCTCAAGGCTGCCGAAGACGGGGACTTCGGCGCCGTACTCGTCCGCCCCGCGCGTATGCAGTGCCTCGGTCACCGTCAGCGGGACGGTGTGCAGGGCAGGGCGCGAGCGCAGGAAGTCTCCGGCTCGGGCAAGAAAGCCGTCGAGGTCTTCGGTGAGGTGCCAGCCATCCGGACGCATGCCTCATGATCCCTCGTGGTGTCGGCGTGCGCCCGCAGTTTTCCGCCGGGACGAGGCGGCAGGGCCTAGTAGATCAGACACCGCCCGCAGCACGGGAAGGTCGGGAGCAGTCCGCCGTCCTGAGGTGGATCGTGAGTGGCCCAGTCAATGATGTCCTTTGACAGGGAAGCCAGTCGCCCAGGTCATGACGCTGCCACCGACAAACTTCACTGTGAAAGGACAACTCCGAACCCGGCACCGATCTGGGTCAGCGTTGTCCGTCTCAGCCGACCTGGTCTCTACCTCAGATGAACTGGTCCGAATCGCGCTGTCTTAGGTGATCTTGTCGCCCAGCTCGGACTCACGGGCCATGCGCACGTTGGGCAGCTTGCCTCGCCAGAGCTCACGCTCACCAGTGGTCCTGAATCCGTACCGCTCGTAGAAGCGGATCGCCTTCTCGTTGTAATCGGTCACCCACAGGCGCATGGGAGCGTCCTGCGCCCACGCCAGGAACTCGCCCATCAGCCGACCGCCGGTGCCTTGGCCTTGGGCTTCGTTCAACAGATACATCGGCCCGAGGGTGACCACCTCGTCTCGGCGCCCGCAGAGGAACCCGACGATCTCCGCCCCGGAACGAACGACACGGCAGAACAACAGATCCGGCTGCCGCACGGCGTCCTTGATGAAGTCTCGCCACTGGGCAATACCCTCCGCGGTCACAGCGGACCCGCGGTGCTCGTGGATCCACGCCTCATCGATCCCCGCTCCCTCGTTGAGGTAGGTCTGGAGCCAGGCCCTCAACTGAACCCGGCCCATGGCTGCAGCATCGTCAGGTTGGGGTACGTCAATCTGATGGACCATAGGGCCATCCTTCACGGTGCAGCCGATGGGTCTCGCGTGATTTTCCGTCCAGGCCGCACTGGCTGACCTGCACCCGAGCCGATCCGCCTTCGCTGGACCAGATCCGTTGAGACCCCGAGAGAGAACACGTCCAGGAACCACTTCTGGATCTTCGGACGTCTCACGTCATCTGGTCGCTGCACGTCAGAGCCGCAGCCACGGACCGGATCATCTGCGGCGGGACAAGCGTCTCGTTCTTGCGCTGTGTCCGACGGCCGCCAGGAGAGGTGGGGCGAGTGCTGCCGCGTTCGGTGGGTGTGGCTGGCTGGCCCTGGTCGGCCGACACCACGCGCACGCCCGGCTCCCTACTCCGCTCCCTATCAGCGGAATTCGGCGAGTGGATCAGTGACGGCCTCGCGCCACCGATCACGGTGGCCGCTCGCGTGGAGCCGGTAGTACACCGTCTCGCGCCGCCCCTCGTCAGCTGGACCGTCGTGGTTACCGATGTTGTGGGCGAGCAGGTAGTGCGCGAACAGCACACTGCCCGCACCGCCGACGGCCTGCGTCGGCTCTCCGAGCTCGATCTTCGGATAGGGGCCCGGATTCATCTCTTCGACGCAGGCCAGGGCCTCTGCGCCGCGTTCGGCGAGGTATCGCCCGAACCGCAGATGGGTGCCCGGCCAGACCCATAGGTTCCCCCGATGCCGCCGGTCATGATCGGTGAGCCACACGCCGGCCAGCAGCGAGAACGTCCCCGGACGTCCGTCCGCTTCCCCCGGCGTCAGGCCGTCGACGTGCGGCCCGCCCGGCCGATGCGGCCACGGCGGGATCGTTGTGGCCACCTGCGCGAAAACGGGGTCCTGCACGGCCAGATCGGTACGCAGTAGCTGGGTGGCGAGACGCCCGATGCCCGTCTCCCGATAGAAGTCGAGCAGTGGATGGCCGGTTGGGGGGAAAGACGGCCATAGGAAATACGGTCCGACGTGGTCGCCGGCGGGGGGCTGCCGCTCCAGCATGGCAGCGACCACCCTGCGGCCTGTGGCGATCTGTTCTCCGCGGAGCACGTCGGGAATCACTATGAATCCCTGCTGACGGAACGTGGTCCTCATCTCGCCAGTGATGGTCGTCATGCCGTTCAGTGCATCAGGCAGCGTATTCCCGAGCAACCAAATAACCCTTGCGGTCCACGCCCACATGCCGTCCCGACAGCACCGGGACGGTCACAAGATCTCCGATAGAGCGCACCATCGGAGGGACCCGAAGATCGTGCACGAGACGCTGGTCCGCTTTGACGCGACATACTTCCGCGACGTCGGGTCCCGCTTCCCCATACGGGCGACGGGACCTTGAGCGCGAAGTGGTCAGCCGGCGAGCTTCGCCAGGGCCGCGTCGATCCTGGTCAGTGTGCGGTCCTTGCCGAGGACCTCCAGGGACTCGAAGAGGGGCAGGCCGACCGTGCGGCCCGTAATGGCGACGCGCACCGGGGCCTGGGCCTTGCCCAGCTTCAGGCTGTGCTCTTGGCCGGCGGCCAGGATTGTCCCCTTGAGGGACTCGGGGCTGGTCCAGTCGGCCGTCGCGAGCTTGGCGCGGGCCGTGGCCAGGAGAGCCACCGGGTCGCCCTTCATTGCCTTGTCCCAGGACGCCTCGTCCTCCACCGGCTCTTTCAGAAAGAGGAAGTCGACGTTGGCCGTGATGTCCGACAGGACGGCCACGCGGGTCTGGGCATGCGGGGCGATCGCCTCCCAGGCGGCCTGGTCGAGGTCCTCGGGCGCCCAGTGGGCGTACGGGGCGCGCAGCCACGGCTCGCATGCCTCGATGAACTTCTCCACAGTCAGGGCTCGGATGTACTCGCCGTTGAACGCGGTCAGCTTCTTGATGTCGAAGAAGGCCGGTGAGGTGTTCACGTCCTCGACGCGGAACTTCTCCTCCAGCTCCGCGTACGGGCGGAGCTCGACGCCGTCGCCGGGGCCCCAGCCGAGCAGCATCAGATAGTTGGTCATCGCCTCCGGCAGGTAGCCCTCGGCGAGGTAGTCCTCAAGAGCGACCTTGTCGCGGCGCTTGGACAGCTTCTGCCGCTTCTCGTTTACGATCACCGGCAGGTGCGCCCACACCGGGGCCTTCGAGCCGAGCGCCTCCCACAGCAACTGCTGTTTGGGCGTGTTTGACAGGTGCTCGTCGCCGCGGATGACCAGGGTGATCCCCTCGTCGAGGTCGTCGACGACGTTGGCGATCAGGAAGACCGGGGAGCCGTCGCCGCGGGCGATGACGAAGTCCTCGATCGCCGAGTTCGGGAAGGACGGCTCACCTCGGATCAGGTCCACGACCACCGTCTCGCCCTCAGTAGGCGTACGGAACCGCAGCGCCCGACCCTCCACGTACTCGAGGCCCCGGTCCCGGCAGAAACCGTCGTAGCCGAGGTGCTGCGAGCCGGTCCGCTCCTGCACCTGCTCACGCGTGCAGTCGCAGTAGTACGCGCGGCCCTGGGCATAGAGCTGCTGGGCGGCCTCGCGGTGCCGGTCGGCGTTCTGCGACTGGAAGTAGGGACCCTCGAAGGCGGGATCGTCCTTGGAGATCCCGATGGACGCGAGCGCGCTGATGATGCCGTCGATCCACTCGGGCTTGTTGCGGGCCGCGTCAGTGTCCTCGATCCGCAGGACGAACTTGCCCCCAGACTGTCGTGCGACGGCCCAGTTGTAGAGAGCCGACCGGGCCCCGCCAACATGGAACATTCCAGTGGGAGACGGGGCGAAACGCACGCGTGTGGAGGCATCAGGCATACAGGCAGCCTACCGATTTCCAACGGGCGCTCGGGCACTGTGGACGATCACAGTGTTCAGCTCTACCGAAGATCTTGCGATGCCTTCTGACTGAGGGCAAGGCACTGCTGTGCGGTGGAGGACGCAACGAGTTCGCTGGACACTTCTTCATGATCCGGCGGCTCGGAGACTTCCTCACGTTGCGCCACCACGCAAGTAATCCCCCCCAAGGCATCGAGCGTTCGCAGGGAAGGCGGACGTGCACAGCTCTGGCGCCTCGTGGGTGTAGCCGGACAAAGTGTCCGGCCTGTTCCAGGCCCGAGAGCGGATGTTGAACATGGCACCGCAGCCCGAATCCCTGCCTGATCTCGCGGCCTGCTCGGCCGCTACCGTGAATGACAGACCAAAGTGGGGGAGGCAGCGCACATGCGTGGTCTTGGCGATCACCTCAGCATAGGAGAGCGGATCGCGTTCTACCGCGAGCGCCGGGGCTACACGCAGCCCGTCCTCGCCGGCCTCGTCGGGCACAGCACCGACTGGCTGTCGAAGATCGAGCGAGGAGTACGAAAGCCGCCGAGAATCGACAAGCTCGCTGAGCTCGCTCGCGTACTGCGGGTCCCGCTCGGCGACTTGATGGGGCAGCCCGTCCTCTTGGAGGACGAGGAAAGGCACATGGACGACGTGCCGGCGGTCCGCGATGCGCTGATGAGCCCTCGACGGCTCTCCAAGCAGTTGTTCGGTCCCACGGCGGAGCGGCAGTTGCCGAGGCCGGAGCAGGCGCAGGTCTTCGTCGAGCGCAGCTGGGGTGACTACCAGGCTGGCGTTCTTGGCGACGTCATCGCCGCCCTGCCCGGTCTGCTGCGGACTGCCCAGGAGCTGGAAGACCTTCCGCCGGGCGATCAGCGGCGACGCGGCCTCGCCGTCTCCGCCCGCACGCATCACCTGGCGGCAACCACCCTCGCCAAGGTCGGCGAGTCCGACTTGTCGTGGCTCGCGGCCGAACGCGCCATGCGGGCCGCCGACGAGTCCGAGGACCCGCTGTCGCTCGTCTCCGCCGCCCGCTCCGGTACGCACGCACTGCTGGCCAACGGGCGATACGCGGACGCCCTCGAACTGGGCGATACCGCCGCGGCCTGGCTCGTCAGTCGGGTCGGGAACGACGACCCGGCCGCCTTGAGCCTGCTTGGCATGATTCATCTGCGGGCTGCAGTGGCCGCTGCACGGCACCAGGATCGGCAAACCGCCAACTCCCTGTTGGAGAAGGCAAAGCGGCTCGCCGACCGGCTCGGTTCTGACGAGAACCACTGGCACACGTGCTTCGGTCCGACGAACGTCGAGCTGCACCGCCTGTCGATTGAGCTTGACCTGGAGAACATCCCGTACGTCGTCGAGCATGGCGGCATCGACGTCTCCCACATGCCGGCGGAACGCGCCGTGTCTCATCGCATCGACTACGCCCGCGGCCTCTGCCTCAGAGGTCGCGTCGACGAGTCCTTCAGGGAACTGCGGGAGGCCGAACAAACCTCGCCCCAGCTCGTGCGGAACAATCCACGTGTACGCGAGACCCTTCGCGACCTGAGGAAGCAGTCCCCGGTCACGGGCGGCAGCCAATCGTCCGAGCTGCTGGCCATGGCCCAACGATGCAGGGCGGTGCAGTGAGCTCGATGCAGGGCAAGGTACTGGGCGTCGTCGGATCGAGCGCCGGCGGGATTGAGGAACTGCGTACAGGGCTCGTGATCCCGGCGCTCGAACGGGGCTGGACGGTTGCGGTCACGCTCACACCGACCGCAGGTCAGTGGCTCCGCGCGAGCGGGGAGACGGCGCAGCTCGAGGGGCTGACCGGCCTTCCCGTGCGGTCCGAATCACGCCTGCCGGGTGACTCCCGGCCGCATCCGCCCGTGGACTGCTACGTCGTGGCCCCGGCAAGTGCCAACACCGTCGCCAAGCTCGCCCTGGGGATCTCAGACAACCAGGCGTTGACACAGGTCAACGAAGCCATCGGAACACTGGACCTCCCGGTAGTCGTCTGGCCCCGGGTGAACGCCGCGCACGCTCGCCACCCCGCATGGGAAGGGCACATCCAAGCCCTTCACGATTCAGGTGTGCGGTTGATCTACGGAGACGAGGTATGGCCGCTCGCGGAGCCGCGGGCTGGGATGCCGGGGCGCCGGTACCCGTGGGAAGCCGTACTAGACGAGGCCAGCAAGGCAGTCTCCTGACGTTCCATCAATAAAGCCCGGAACAAGAAGAATTGGACCCGGACAGTCTGTCCGGGTCCTTCGTCCTGACCGGCGCCAGTCTGAGGGCATCACCGGCAATCGGAGGGACCGGATGCCCGATCAGGGATTGAGCGCGGCGCTCCCCGGCACAACGACCTGGGGCGACGCATTCAAGAGTTGCCCGAAGGCACGTACGGATGCGATGGGTGGCAATGACTACTCATCTCGACGCTCGTCTGATGCCGCCCCAACGTCGTCGGGCACGGAGCGCATCGCCGTGAGCGCCACGAGAAGCACCCCTATGCCAACCAGCCGCACCCGGCTCTGCAGCCTCTGCCGATGCCGCCTGAGTCGGTACAACAGGGAAGACATCTGTTCCGGCTGCGCTCGCAGTGGGACAGCCGTAGAGCCTGCGCGCCCCGTTCCACCTCAGGTATGGGCTCGCCAGGACGTCAGAGACGCCCTGTTACACAAGGACTTCGGCAGGCTGTGCCAACTCGTGCGAGAGTACGGCCACCTCCGCCAGGAGGACATGGCCCTCCTCACAGGGCTGAGCCAGGCTTTTCTGTCGATGCTGGAATCTGGGCAGCGACGCCTCACCAACATCGACCGGATCATCGTCCTCCTGGACGGCTTGAACGCACCCGTCGACATCACGGGGCCGATGCTCCGCCCCGTAGCTGCCACTCCAGGCCCGCCTCTACGGACACTCTCCTGATGCTCCACTTCAGCTCGTGATCTTGTCATCAGATTGCGGTGGCGAGTAATCGCATCGCGTGCCGCGGTCGCGCGCTGGCACGCTGCCCTCATGGATCAAGCTGAAGTACTGCTCATCGGCGGGCGAGCCGGCGTCGGCAAGACGACGGTGGGGTGGGAGGTTTCGGCGCAACTGCGCGCCGCGGCCCCTCACGCGGTCATCGAGGGGGACTTCATGGGGCAGGTGCATCCAGCACCAGCAGGGGACCCGCACCGCGCGGAGATCACCGAGAGTAATCTGACTGCCGTGTGGGCGAACTTCGCCCAGCGCGGCTACCGGCGTCTGATCTACACAAACACCGTGAGTGTGCTGCCCGAGGCGGCTGGCATGTTCGAGCGTGCCATGGGGGCCGGGTGCGGATCATACGAGTCCTGCTCACCGCCTCCGATGCCACCGCCCGCGAGCGGCTGGTGGGGCGGGAACTCGGCTCGGAGCTGGAAAAGGAGCTGGAAGGGAGCGGGCGCAAGGCGCGGCTCCTGGACCAGCGGGCCGCCGCAGATACCGTGCGGGTGGTGACGGATGAACGACCTGTCGTGGACATCGCGTGGGAGGTGGTGTCCGCCACCGGTTGGGCCAAGCCTCATCCCGTCCGCAGTTCGTGATCGTGGCAGCCGGCCGGTTCGGGAATGGGTGCGGCCACCGTTGATCATCAGGGTGAGGGACAGAGGATCATGCGGTGGCCGCAGCGACCAGGACGCTCCTTGTCTCGACACAGCCCTACGCGGCTCAGTGAGCGCATGGACCGGCACTCGCCCACGCGACAACTGCGTGGCGCCGGAGAGTGCGGTTCCCTCATCCTGACGGCATGCCCAAGATCGTCACCCCCCGCCTCCGGTACAACGCCACGGCGGTACGCCCACACTGGCAGGACCTCCCGCAGGACGTTCGCCGCCTCATCGCACACCGTCTCGGGGGCGAGGTACAGGCCGGGCCCAGCGCAGGGAGCGGATTCACCAACGGCTTCGCCGCAGTACTCCGTGGGACGTCCGGATGTCAGTTCATCAAAGCGGTCCGCAGTACGGACAACCCTGTGGTCGCCGACTGCTACCGCCGGGAGGCGTTGATCAACCAGGCGCTCCCCGCACAGATGCCGGCGCCACGCCTGCGGTGGATGGAGGAGCAGGACGGATGGGTCGTCCTCGGCTTCGAAGCTGTCGACGGCGGCCGTTTGCCCGCCACGCCATGGAAACCCGACGAGCTCACGGCCACCCTCGACGCCTACACGATCACTGCAGAGGCACTCTCCACCCCACCCGCAGGACTCCAGCACGCCGACATCAGGCCAGTCGGCGAAGACGGTGACTTCGCCGACTGGCGCAACCTCGCCCGTGGCGCCACACCCACGAACGTTCTCCCCTCCTGGATGCCACTCGACCTCCTGGACGTGCTGGCCGGCCTGGAGAGCGGATGGCGGGAGGCCGTCGCAGGAAATGCCGTCCTCCACCACGACCTGCGCCAGGACAACGTGCTGATCGACGCAGACGGCACCGCGTGGATCTGCGACTGGAACTGGCCTTGCCTGGGGGCCAGTTGGTTCGACCTGGTCCTCCTCCTGGCCACCGCCTACGCCGACGGCCACGACGCCACCTGCCTGTTCGACCAGCACCCCACCGCCCGCGGAGTCGCCGCCGAGCAACTCGATGCGGCGCTGGCGGCGCTCTCCGGTTTCTTCCTCACCTACGGCGGACGGCCCCCAGCAGACTGGTCACCGCACATTCGCCAGCACCAGACGTGGTGCGGAGAGGTCACCCTGCGGTGGCTGGCCGACCGGCGTGGTTGGACATTCTGACGGGCGTCGCCCCCATTCATGCTCGACAGACAACCCGCTCAGCATCAGGCCGACGACCGTGCGGCCAGGACGCCGCTCGGCATCCACTCGCGCAGCACCTCGGGTACTTCGACCGTGCCGTCGGCCCGCTGGTGCTGCTCCAGCAGTGCGGGCACAAGCCTGCTCGTGGCCAGACCGGAGGCATTCAGCGTGTGGACGAACGCCGACTTGCCTTGCCGGGGTCGGTAGCGGATGTTGCCGCGCCTCGCCTGGTAGTCGCGGGCATTCGACACCGAGCTGACCTCGACGTACGCCTCGATGCTCGGCAGCCACACCTCGACGTCGTACGTCCTGGCCATTGCTGCGCTGGTGTCCCCAGCCGCAAGACGCGTGATCCGGTAGTGCAGGCCCAGTTCCTTCACCAACTCCTCGGCTTTGCCGAGGAGTTCCTCGTGCGCGGTGTCCGATGCGTCGGGGTGGGCGAACTGGAACAGCTCGACCTTGTTGAACTGGCGCCCGCGCAGGGTTCCCCGCTCGGCCGTGCGGTAGCCGCCGGCCTCCTTGCGGTAGCACGGCGTGTAGGCGACGTACCGCTTCGGCAACTCCATCTCGGGCAGCGTCTCGTCCCGGTGCAGGTTGACCAGCGCCGTCTCCGCGGTCGGCAGCAGGAACCATGCCGGGCCTTGCTCGCCCTCCTCCAAGGCGAAGACCTCGTCGGCGAACTTCGGGAACTGGCCCGCCGTGTACCCGGCTGCGAAGGTCAGCACGTGCGGCGGCAGCACGAACTCGTAGCCATCCCGCACGTGGGCCTCGACGAAGTAGTTCAATAGCGCCCACTCGAGGAGCGCGCCGTTTCCCCGGTAGAGCCAGAAGCCGCTGCCTCCGAGCTTCGTTCCTCGTTCGTAGTCGATCAGGCCGAGGTGCCGAGCGAGAAGCACGTGATCCTTCAGCGCGAAGCCAAACTCCGGGCGCCGGCCGACTTCGCGGACGACCTCGTTGTTCTCCTTGCCTCCGGCCGGCACCTCCGCGTCGGGTAGGTTCGGCAACGGATCAAGGAAGGCTCGACGCGCTTGTTCCAGTTCGGCCAGCTTCGTCTCGGCGGCGGTCAGATTGTCGCCGACGGCCGTCGCCTCCGGGTGTAGGTCTGCCGCGTCCTCGCCGGCCCGCTGCAGCTTCGCGATCTCGCCCGAGATCCTCTTCCGCTCCCGGCGGAGGCGCTCTACCTCGGCGCGCGTATGCCGGTAGTCGTCGTCCAGCTGCAGAAACCCATCGAGGTCGACGTGGACGTCCCGCTTGGCCAGTGCCTGCTGGACGTGGGCCGTATTGTCGCGGATCAGGGTGACATCGATCATCGTGCCGGTGCTCCGTTCGATCAGTCGTTAGGACGTGATCCCTTGGGAGCGCGGGCGAGAAGGGGCGACTCGCGGTGCCACCGCGCCTTCGCCACCACAGAGTGGTGGCCTCGTTCACGACCTTTTACGGGGGTCATCCGGCGGGACATTGGGCCTCCGCTGAGGCCGTTCCTCCCCGCACTCGGGAGGGGATTCGCCGCAGGGCGCGAGGCTGCCTTCCCAGCTACCGACAGCTCTCTTGGCTCGCGTGGACCCGGGCTACTCGTCTCCGTCATCGCGTTGGTGAAGAGGTTAGGACGAGAGCTCTCGCAGCGATACCGAATATCGCCGAAGACGTCCCACACGGTTGGCCGGCTCAGCAGGTGCACCTTGAGTGAGAGGCACGAGCAGGGCTGGAAGCAGACCTGATCAAGGTGGGACCCGTTCAGTGATGGGGATGGCGGCGCTGGCCTGGAAACCCCGAAAGGCGACGAGACGTGCCCGCTCGTTAGGCCGCAGGCGTGCCAGCAGCGGTCCGCGAGGGGCGATGGCGGCCGGGTGCGAGCAGCTCAGGCCGCTTGATGCTCGATTTGCGCAGGTGCACAGATAATTGGCACAGGCTCCTCTGCAGCGGCATCAGCATTTGAGGCGGTCACGGCTACGGTGCCCTCTGAGGAAGAGGAGACTGCCAATTCGAACCATGTTTTCTTCCCCGCTGTACAGCGCTGTGAGCCCCACTCGGTTGCCAATGCGTCAACGAGGAAGAGACCCCGCCCGCTTTCGTCCATCGCCTCAGCTTGGGACGGGCGCACCAAGGTGGGGTCAGTGTCGGTGACTTCCACGCGCAGCCGCTCTCCGGTCCACTGCACGGACACCACGCACGCGGCCTGCGTGTGCGTGACCGAGTTCGCGACTACTTCTCCGGTGAGCAACCGCAAGTCGTTGGTCAGCTCCTCATCCAGGACCAGCCCGAGTCGCTGCGCACGGTGGATAACGCGGTCTCGTGCGGCTGGCACCGCCTCGACCGACGGCGGGACAGTGAACGCATAGGGCGAATCTCCGAACGGGCGGGGCATGGCTGTGACCTCTCGCAGGGCGGGAGCTATGGCGTCAGCGCGATCTCCCACAAGTGAATGGATCGCTCGCCGACTTCACCGGGCGCGTCCACAAGTGACCCGACGAAACCGTCAGCAGCCCAGCGGATGGCGGACGACCACCATGGACCACAGGCGGCCTGGCGCTCTATCGCTAGGGTGATATCACCGCCGCAATGTCATTTGAGGCTGAGCCAGCCATGCACTCAGGGCCCAGTGTCGAAAGCTTCGCCCACTCGCCGATCGCCTGAGTCTGCTCCCGTATGACAGGCGGGTCGCCCGACGTCGATGGCGGGTGGCCAGCCTGTCATGCGAGGCGTCCCGGACGCGAGCATCGACCTTCTGCGGGGCATCCGCCGGCATGGCTTCCGACGTCTGGGCGGCGTAGCGGACGCCGGGCGAGTGTCGGAAGTGGGTTCACCAGCCGCTTCGCCGCTGTGCTCCGCGGCGGAGACGGGCCGAGTTCTTCAGGGCAGTCAGCGCCACGCCCACCTCCAGGTGAGGCGATGGTGGGCGGACAGCGAGGTGTGTGGGATTCCCGGTAGAGAAGATTTGACCGGCAGACCAACCACGTGGACGGGTGAGAAGATCGAGGTGGTGCGACACGGCAGTTCACAAGGAGGGGCGGGGAGTGGCCAAGGATTCCGCGCTGCGGGGCTATCTGCTGGAGGAGTCGTTGGCCTGGTTGCTGCGCTTCAGCGGGTACCGCCTGCTGGTTCATGAAGATCAGGATCCGGTGGAGTTGGTGTCGACCGGCGATACGCTGCGGGTACGTGGGAGGGGAGCTCTCCACCAGGTTGATGTGCTGGGAGAGTTCGCCTTCACTCCGGCGTTCTCCATGCCGGTCCGCCTTTTCCTTGAGGCCAAGTTCTACCAGACGCCTTGCGGACTGGAGATTGTTCGCAACGGCCATGGCGTGCTGCACGACGTGAATGAGAATTTCATGACGCACGCCGGCACGAGGCCGAGGCAGCGCTATCAGTATTCGTACGCACTGTTCTCCGCGAACGGTTTCACGTCGGAAGCGCAGAAGTACGCACTGGCGCATCAGATTTCGCTCGTCGACCTCTCCGGGGCGTCCTTCTCGTGGTTGATCGGGATCATCGGGAGCACAGCATGGTCCCTGTTTCAGGCACAGAAGCAGTACTGGCCCGACGGCGAGCCCTTCCCGCTGTCGTGGGTGCGGACGGAGCTGCGGAAGGCGTTGGAGACGGCTCCGGTGAACCTGCTGTGAGCGATCATGAAATTCCCCACCGGACGCGGGTTCCGCGTCACGTAATTCCCCACCCCCGCGGTCACGTAATTCCCCATGGGGACGACGGAC
>NZ_JBEPBI010000031.1:0-56517 GCF_040299045.1 Streptomyces sp. NPDC001027 | reverse complement strand
AGGGACAGTTCCTGTACGAGCTGGCCGACCGCACCGGTGTGCGCCTGCTCATCGACGTCGCCAACCTGCACACCAACCACGTCAACCGAGGTGAGAAGGAGGCGCAGCGGCTCGGCCGGGTGCTGCGTCCCAAGGCGGACGGGCACCAGGCCCACTTCTACTCGGTCGTGGCGCGGGACACCATCGACCAGGACTTCGCGGCGCACCGCCAGCGGTTCCTGGCGGAGCAGGGGTACGCGTACCGGATCATGGACGCGGACGAGCTGCTGGCGGAGGGCTGAGCGGACGGCGCCGATGGTCGCCGCGCGCGGCGTGAGGCGGTCCCGCAGGTCCTCACCTGCGGCGGACGCCCGCCTCCTCGCGGTACTCGCCGAGGACGATCACGTCGAAGGCGGCGCCGACGAAGACCTTCACCGCGCGCAGGGCGTCGCCGAGGCGGTGTCGGCGGTGGTCGGACAGGGGGGTCGCGCCGGACGGGCGACCGGGGGCCGGGGTGATGGTCGCTGCACTCATGACTCCATGGTGCGCGCGGGGGCATAAGGGCGGCATCGGTCCCAGGTCCCCATTCGGCGTAGTCCCTGGGTACACCTGTGGGCGCCGGCGTCCCCTACGGGTCGCAGGCGCGTCCCTCCGGGGCGCCGGGTAAACGCGTTGGCGCGGCTTCGGCGGCTCACCTAGAATCTCCGCTCTTGCCCGCCTCCCCTCGGAGCGCCGCCGTCCGGACGGAAACCGGACGGCAATCGCCGTAGCCCACCCCCAGCCGGCCCGGAGGCACCCCCTTGTCCACGCCGTCCTCGTCCCGCACGCCCGACGACGACCCCCTCGCCCGCGAACGCGGCCATCTCTCCTCCTCCCGCGCCGCCCTGCGCGCGATGCGGGAGGACGTCGAGGCCCTCGACATCAGCGACGTCACCGCGAACTGGGTCAACGCCCAGATCCTGGAGCGGCAGATCGGGGAACGGATCAAGGCGCTCGCCGATCTCAGCGACACCCCGCTGTTCTTCGGCCGGCTCGACTACCTGCACGCGCCCGGCGCGGACCGGGCGGAGGGCGCGGAAGGCGAGAAGTTCTACATCGGGCGTCGCCATGTGCACGACGGCGACGGCGACCCGATGGTCATCGACTGGCGTGCGCCGGTCTCGCAGCCGTTCTACCGGGCGTCGAAGAAGGACCCGATGGACGTCGGGCTGCGCCGCCGCTTCGGCTACACCCGCGGGGACATCACCGCGTACGAGGACGAGCATCTCTCCGACCCCACCGAGGCCGCCGCCACCAGCAAGCTGCTCCAGCAGGAGATCGAGCGGCCGCGTGTGGGCCCGATGCGGGACATCGTCGCCACCATCCAGCCCGAGCAGGACGAGATCGTGCGCAGCGGGCTGGGCGGCACGGTGTGCGTGCAGGGCGGTCCGGGGACCGGGAAGACGGCGGTCGGTCTGCACCGGGTGGCGTATCTGCTGTACGCCCACCGTGAGCGGCTCGCTCGCACCGGCACGCTGGTCATCGGGCCGAACCGGTCCTTCCTCCACTACATCGAGCAGGTGCTGCCGGCGCTGGGCGAGCTGACGGTCCGCCAGGGCACGGTGGACGATCTGGTGGCTCATGTGGAGGTGCGGGGCGAGGACGACGCGGCGGCGGCGCTCGTCAAGGGCGACGCGCGGATGGCGCAGGTGCTGCGGCGGGCCGTCTACGCGCAGGTGCGGATGCCGGCCGAACCGCTCGTCGTGGTGCGCGGGTCGCGGCGCTGGCGGGTGCCGGCGTACGAACTCGAGGGGATGGTGAGGGAGTTGCTCGGCCGGGACATCCGGTACGGGGCCGCCCGGGACGCCTTGCCGCAGCGCATCGCGCACGCTGTGCTGGTGCAGATGGAACGCTCGGGCGAGGCCCCGGACGACCGGGTGCAGGATGCCGTGGCCCGCAACAGCGCGGTGAAGGCGGTGGTGAAGGAGGCCTGGCCGGCCGTCGACCCGGCGAAGCTGGTGCTGCGGCTGCTTAACGACGCGGAGTTCCTCGCCGAGCACGCGGACGGCGTGCTGAGCGAGCTGGAGCAGAAGACGATCCTGGCGGTGAAGCCCGCGCGGTCCGTGAAGGCGGCCAGGTGGTCGGCGGCGGACGCGGTGCTGATCGACGAGGCGAAGGACCTGGTGGAGCGAACGCACTCGCTCGGCCATGTGGTCCTCGACGAGGCGCAGGACCTGTCGCCCATGCAGTACCGGGCGGTCGGCCGCCGTTGCACGACGGGTTCGGCGACGGTGCTGGGCGATCTGGCGCAGGGCACCACGCCGTGGGCGACCCGGAGCTGGGAGGAGGCCCTCGGGCACCTCGGCAAGGCGGACGCCGTGGTCGAGGAGCTGACGGCTGGTTTCCGCGTCCCGACGGACGTGATCGTCTACGCCTCCCGGCTGCTGCCGCACATCGCGCCGGGCCTCGCCCCCGTGGCGTCGGTCCGTGAGAACCCGGGCTTCTTCGACCTCCGGGAGGTCGCGGACACGGCGGACGTCGTCGCGGCCTGCGAGGAGCTGCTGCGCAACGAGGGCTCGACGGGCCTGATCGCGGCCGACGCCCGGATCCCGGCGCTGGCCGAGGCGCTGGCGGCGGCGGGCGTCCCGTGGCTGGCCCCGGGCGAGGAGACGACGGCCGAAACCCGCCTCACGCTGGTCCCGGCGTCCTTGGCCAAGGGCCTGGAGTACGACTACGTCGTCCTGGACGAACCGCAGGCCGTGGTCGACGGGGAGCCCGACGAGCGGACGGGCCTGCGCCGCCTGTACGTGACCCTGACCCGAGCGGTCTCCGGCCTCCTCGTCACCCACACGGCCTCACTGCCCCACCAGCTCACCTGACCCGACCCCCGGCCGCCCCCGGGGCCCCACCGGCCGGGTCCCCGGACCGGCCAGGGTCCCGAACCGGCCGGGCCCGACGGGCCGGACAGGCGCGCGGCCGGGCGGCGGACCCGGCAAACGCGCGACAGGCCGGGCGACCCACCGGGCCGAAACAAGCGACGGGCCGACGGGCCGGACAGGCGCGCGGCCGGGCGGCAGACCCGGCAAACGCGCGACAGGCCGGGCGACCCACCGGGCCGAGACAGGCGGCGGGCGGCGAGCGGCGGGCGGCGGGCGGCGGGCGGCGGGCGGCGGGCGGCGGGCGGCGGGCGGCGGGCCAGGGATGCCCCGGGGGTCGACGGGATCCACCCACCCTCCCGCACGCCTCCTCCGGCTCGCCCCCCATACCCCGCGGGCTCGCGCCCCCCACGCCCCACGCCCCGCGGGCTCGCGTGCCCCACGCCCCACGCCCAGCGGGCTCGCACACCTCCGACGCCCGCGGGCTCGCGTGCCCCACGCCCCGTCGGCTCGGGCTCCCCGCCTTGCGGCGCAGTCGGCCTAGCCGGCTTGCCCCGCGCGCGCCGTCGGGGCGGTGTGCGGCGCCGGTTCGGTGTGCTCGCCGTCCACCGCACGGCGCCACTCGCGCACGGCGTGGGCCGACACCGGGCCGGACCAGCCGTCCGGGCGGGCCGCGCCGCCGATGTGGAAGGCGTCGATCCCGGCGGCCCGCAGCCGCGGGAGGTGGTCGAGGCGCAGGCCGCCGCCGACGAGGAGGCGCTGCTCGTAGCCCGGTTCGCCGTGCCGGGCGGCCTCGGCGAGCAGGGTGGGCAGCCCCGCGTCGACCCCGGCCGGGGAGCCGGCGGTGAGGTAGGCGTCCAGTCCCGGCAGGCCGTCCAGCTGCTTGCGCAGGGCGTCGCGGTCGGCGGCGTGGTCGAGGGCGCGGTGGAAGGTCCAGCGGCAGCCGTCCAGCTCGGCGACGATCCGCTCCACCGCGCTCAGGTCCACCGCGCCCTGCGCGTCGAGGAAGCCGAGCACGAACTCCCGCGCGCCGGCCGCGCGCAGATCGGCGGCGGCCCGCACGAGGCGGTCGACGTCGCCGGCCGCGAAGCCGTCGGACAGGCGCAGCATCACGCGCAGCGAGAGGTCGACGGCGGCCCGGATTCCGGCGAAGACCGCGACCGGCGGGGTGAGCCCGTCGGCGGCCATGTCGGTGACCAGCTCGAGGCGGTCCGCGCCTCCGGCCTGGGCGGCGACCGCGTCCTCGGCGTCGAGGGCGATCACCTCCAGCACTGCACGCTTGCTCATGGGTCCCCATTCGTCGGCGTTCCGCACCCGGGCGCGCTTATAGGTCTAGTCCAATTTAAGAATACGCCGGTCGGCGGGACAATGAGGCCATGGCCGATCTCGACGCGCTGCGCACCCGTTTCAGCCACGCCCTGGAAGGGGTCCGGGGTCCGGGCGGCGGCGCCGACCCCGCGCCCTACGCCGACGCCCTCCTCGCCCGCTGGCAGGAGCCCCAGCGCCGCTACCACACGCTGACCCACCTCACCGACGTCCTCGACCGCGTCGACGTCCTGCGGGCGCACGCCGCCGACCCGGACGTCGTCCGGCTGGCCGCCTGGTTCCACGACGCCGTCTATCTTCCCGACCGCTCCGAGAACGAGGAGCGGTCCGCCCGTCTCGCCGAGCGCGCCCTCGCCGAGGCCGGCGTGCCCGCGGACAGGACCGCCGAGGTCGCGCGGCTCGTCCGGCTCACGGTCAGCCACGACCCGGCCGACGACGACCCCGACGGCCGGGTCCTGTGCGACGCCGACCTCGCGATCCTCGCGTCGCCGCCGTCCGCGTACGCCGCCTACACCGCCGCCGTCCGCGAGGAGTACTCCTTCGTGCCGAACGACGCCTTCCGCGCCGGACGTTCGGACGTCCTGCGCCGACTCCTCGCCCTGCCCCGCCTGTTCAGGACGCCGTACGGGAGCGAGCACTGGGAGGACACCGCCCGCTACAACCTGCGCGCCGAGCTGGAGCTGCTGGCCTCATGACCGCCGCCGCGCAGCAGCCCGCCGCCCCGCGAATCCCCGCCGGGCGGCTCACCCTCGTGGGCGTCTCCCCCACCGTCGCCGCCGGGCTGCGGGCGGGCGGCGGCGGAGGCTTCAGCTGGCTCGGGGGCGCCCCGTTCGAGGGCACCCGGGACGCCGCCGGAATGCTGACCACGGCGTACGCGGCCGGCGTGCACCGCCCGGAGTTCGGCCTGTACGTCCTCGTGCGGCGGTCGGACGGCCTGGCCGTCGGCAGCATGGGCTTCCACGCGGCCCCCGACGACGACGGCCGCACGGAGATCGGTTACGACCTGGTCGAGGCCGCCCGCGGCCGGGGCTACGCGACCGAGGCCCTGCGCGCGCTCGCCGGATGGGCCTCGGCGCGGGACGACGTACGACGCCTGTTCGCGGTCGTCGAACACGTCAACGCCCCCTCGCGGGCCGTGCTCGAACGGGCCGGCTTCGTCCGGGTCGGCGAAGGCGAGGGGGAGTACGCGTATGAGCTGCGCGTCCGACCGCAGCTGACGTAGCCGCGGCCGATCTTCGTCCCTTCGGCTCCCGGCGCACGCCTTCCGCTTCGGATAATTCCGACACGGCCGCGCCGCGCGCGGTCGCGCACGCCGGGGGAAACGGGGGAACGTCATGAGCACGACCGGCCCGTCCACGCCACCGGATCCTCCCGACCCCCACCGGCTGGCCCGGCAGAGCCTGCGGTGGGCCATCATCGGGGTCGTCGTCAGCTCGGTGCTCGCCGTCGTGGGCATCTACCAGTCGTCCCACGGAGGCGGGGGCGGCGGGACCGGCGGCTCGAGCTCCGGTTCCACTTCCGGTTCCGGTTCGGCCTCCGGATCCGTCTCCGGCGGCGACTCCGCTTCGGGCTCCACGACGGGCGACGGCGGCACGGACGGGACGACGACGGACGGCGCCGCGGAGGGGGCGAGCGACGGGACCACGAGCGGCGGCAGCCCCAGTCCTTCCGACTCCGGCGGCACGTCCGACGGCGGCTCCGAGGGCGGCGGCACGGACAGCGGCGGCACTGACGGCGGCGGCGGGAGCGACGGGCTGACCGCGAGCGAGCGCGCCCTGCGCGACACGCTCAACAGCGACCAGTGGTCGCGCGACAGCTGCTCGCACACCGAGTGGCGGGGCGCGGACGCCGCCCTGTTCTGCACGGTGACCACGGTCGACCAGTACGGCGTCTCGGGCGCCGGCAAGGCGAGCGTCATCATGTACGACACCAAGTCCGACCGTGACGCCGTCTTCCAGTCCTACGCCGCCCGTCTGCAGCCGGGGAACTGCGAGTCGCAGACCAACGTCTACGGCGCCTGGCGCGAGAACAACACCGGCGACTCCGCCGGGGACGTCGTCTGCTTCCTCTCCAGCACCGGGCAGTACGTCTTCCTCTGCTCGTACTACGACCGCCCCGCGCTGGTCCAGATCAGCGGCCCCGACCACACGAGCCTCGCGGCCTGGTGGCACACCATGGAACCGGTCTTCAGCAGCTGACGCCGCCGCCGTCCCCGCGGACCCCTTCCCGGACCCCTTCCCGGCCGCCGCCCTTGCGTCGGCGCAGGCCGGACTCCGTCAGCAGCCGCACCACCTCACGGCTGCTCACCTCGACCGCGCCGGCCGCCACCACCTCGTCGTAGCGAGGGGACGGGATGTCGTAGTGGTCGCGTTCGAAGGCCCGCCGGGGGACGCCCAACCGATCGGCGAACGCCTGCAGTTCGGCATACGAGACATCGCTGACCAGATGCGACCACATCCGGCCGTGCCCCGGCCAGTTCGGCGGATCGATGTAGACGGTCATGAGCGCCTCACGAGGACGGCCCGCCCCCCACGGCCGACCCCAGCGAGCCCACCGAGGCGACCTTCACCCCCGCCTTGTGGCACACCCAGTGCGGGTCGGGACCCAGCTCGGGCTCGACCTCGAGGGCGTGCGGGTCGCCGGAGCCGCAGACCGGGCACAGCGGCCAGCGCCCGTACCGCTCCAGCAGCGCGTCCTGCACGTCCTGGGCCACCAGACCGGCCACGAACGCCGCGCCGTCCGGCCACTGCTCGACCCACCAGCGGCGCTGCACGACCGAGTCCTCGACCATCGACACCACGTCGGCCGCGGCCACCTCGCCCGAGGCCAGGTCGGCGAGCACCAGGGCACGCGCCGTGTGCAGGGTCTGTTCCAGGGGGCTCGTGGGGTCCATGCCCCTATTGTGCGCACTCCCGGCCCGCTCCCGGACAGAGATGCGTTTCCTATGCCGCCCACTCCCCCGGCTCCGGCCGCGCGGGCGAGCTCCGCGCCGGCTCCGGCCGCGTCGTACGAGACCTCGCCCCACCGACGGCGGTAGATGTTGCGGAGTCCCTGCGGCGCCCACCGCCGCCCCGCCTGCCCCATGCCGTCCCTGGCATCCCTGCCATCCCTGCCGCCCCTGCCGCCCCTGCCGACGAGAGAGAACCGGAAACGCCATGAACTCCAGTGCCGGCTCCCAGGATCTGCGCACCGCGCTAGACACCCTCACCACCGAGGCCTTCCGCCCCGACCTCGCCGAGATCGACCGCCTCCCCACGCTCGACATCGCCCAGCTGATGAACGCGGAGGACGCCGGCGTCGCAGCCGCCGTGGCCGCCCAGCTCCCGCGCATCGCCGTCGTCGTCGACGCGACGGCGGCGCGGATGGCGCGCGGCGGACGGCTGGTCTACGCGGGCGCGGGCACCGCGGGACGGCTCGGCGTGCTCGACGCCTCCGAGTGCCCGCCCACCTTCGGCACCGCCCCGGGCCAGGTCGTCGGCGTGATCGCCGGCGGGCCGCCGGCCATGACCGTCCCGGTCGAGGGCGCCGAGGACTCCCCCGAGCTCGCCGAGGCGGATCTCACCGCGCTCTCCCTCACCCCCGACGACACCGTGATCGGCGTCTCCGCCTCGGGCCGCACTCCCTACGCCGTCGGCGCGGTGCGCCACGCCCGTGCCCGCGGCGCGCTGACCGTCGCGCTGGCCTGCAATCCGGGCAGCGCCTTGGCGGCCGCCGCCGAGCACGCGATCGAGGTGGTGGTGGGCCCCGAGCTGCTCACCGGCTCGACGCGGCTGAAGGCGGGCACCGCGCAGAAACTGGTGCTGAACATGGTCTCGACGATCACGATGATCCGGCTGGGCAAGACGTACGGGAACCTGATGGTCGACGTCCGCGCCTCCAACGACAAGCTGCGCGCCCGGTCGCGGCGGATCGTCGCCCTGGCGACGGGCGCGGCGGACGACGAGATCGAGGCGGCGCTCGCGGCGGCGGACGGCGAGGTGAAGGCCGCGATCCTGGTGGTGCTGGCGGGGGTGGACGGGTCGGCCGCCGCCCGCCTTCTGGAGGAGTCCGGGGGACATCTGCGCGCCGCTCTCACCGCGGCGGGCCGCTGAGCCGCACGCTCGGGGGGTGCGCATCGACTCCTCCTCCACAGCCGCCGCGATCCTGCCCCTCGTGGGCGGCCCCGCGAACGTCCTGTCCGTCGCCCACTGCATGACCCGGCTGCGACTGGACCTCGCCGATCCGTCCCGGGCGGACGAGGCGGCGCTGCGGGCGGTGCCCGGGGTGCTCGGGGTCGTGGTCGCCGACGGCGCCTTCCAGGTCGTCCTCGGACCGGGCGTGGTGACGCGGGTGACGGCCGACTTCGAGAAGCTGACGGCCGCACACCGGCTGGCGGCACGCGGCGCCGGGCTGAAGGCGCGGCAGCGCGAGCGCAACGCGACCCCGCTGAAGAGCGCCCTGCGCCGCCTCGGCGCCGTCTTCGTCCCCCTCGTCCCGGCCCTCGTCGGCTGCGGGATCCTGGCCGGCGTCAACGGCCTGCTCCTCAACGCGGGCCTGCTGCCGGGGCTCACGCCGGCGCTGACCGCGATCGCCTCCGGCTTCATGGCGCTGATCGCCGTCTTCGTCGGCCACAACACGGCGAAGGAGTTCGGCGGCACACCGGTCCTGGGCGGCGCGGTCGCGGCGATCGTGGTCCACCCGGGCGTCGCGAAGGTGACGGCGTTCGGGGTGACGCTGGCTCCCGGGCAGGGCGGCGTTCTCGGCGCGCTGGCGGCCGCGCTGCTGGCGACGTACGTGGAGAAGCAGTGCCGCGGCCGGGTCCCGGAGACGCTGGACGTGCTCCTGACCCCCGCCCTGACGGTCCTGGTCGCCGGCCTCGGCACCCTGTACGGGCTGATGTACGCGGCCGGCGCCGTCTCGGCGGCCATCGGCACGGCGGCGAACTGGCTGCTGACGACGACGGGCGCGTTCGCCGGTCTGCTGCTCGGCGGCCTCTTCCTGCCGCTGGTGACGCTGGGCCTCCACCAGGCCCTGATCCCCGTCCACACCACGCTCATCGAGCAGCAGGGGTACACGGTCCTGCTGCCGGTGCTGGCGATGGCGGGCGCGGGCCAGGTCGGCGCGGCGGCGGCGGTGTACGTCCGGCTGCGCGACGACGTGGCGCTGCGGACGACGATCAGGTCGGCGCTGCCCGCCGGGCTGCTGGGCGTCGGCGAGCCGCTGATCTACGGGGTGTCCCTGCCGCTGGGCCGCCCCTTTCTCACCGCCTGCGCGGGCGGCGCGGCCGGGGGCGCCTTCATCGGGTTCTTCGCGATGCTCGGCGACCGGGTCGGGGCGACGGCGATCGGCCCGTCGGGCTGGGCCCTGTTCCCGCTGCTGGCGGGCGACCGGGGGCCGGGCGTCACGGCGGCGGTCTACGCGGGCGGCCTGCTGACGGGGTACGCGGTCGGCTTCGCCGCCACCTACGCCTTCGGCGGCGTCCGGGCGGCAGCCGCAGCCCTGTCCCCCGCGGCGACGACCGCGTCCACGGCCGTGGACGCCACACCCCCGAACACCCCCGCCCCGCCCCGCACGGCCCCCACCCCGCCCTGAGGCCGCCCCCGCCCTGAGGCCGCTCCCGCGGACGCCGGCCGGCCAGTCGGCGAGAGCCGTCGTTCGGCGGGGCGAGCCCTACCCTTGGGGCCATGAACCACGCCCAGCTCACCGCGCTCGGCCGTGCCCTGCGTGTTCTCGGCGAACACGGCGACGCCCTCACCACCGACACCCCGGACGCCCGGCTGCACGAGGTCAAGGCCGATCTGCGGCGGGCGCTGGAGCTGCTGGACGACAGCGTGGTCGGCGCCGCCCCGACGACCCGCTGTGCCGAGCACCCGTACGGCCCGGTCGACCAGGCCGCCGCCGATCTGTGCCTGCTGTGCGAGACGCGCCGCCGGGCAGCCCGGCGCGCCGAGTTCAACGGCCCGCCGCCGCAGGCGCCGCACATCTCCCCCGCCCCCTCGCGGTACGGCACCCGTGCCGACCGCCCGCAGCCCCAGCAGCGCTGGCTGGCGGAGCTGTGGAACGGCCAGGAGTGGCAGCTCTGCGGAACACCGCGGCGGGACCGGCGCGAGGCGGAGCTGTACATCGCCGCCCTGCGCCGGGGGTCCCGCCCCGCGATGGCCTACCGGCTCGTGCACGAGTTCACCGACTACGAGGTCCTGCGGATCTGGGGCACCCCGGTGAAGGTCGACATCGAGCCGCTCGGCAATCTCTGAGCGACCCCGCCCCCGGCGGGACGGGGCAGCCGAGCCGAGGCTCAGCTCAGGGTGCGCAGCGCGGCGGCGTCGTAGGGCTTCAGCTCGTCGAGCCGGCCGCCGAGCACCTTGGCCGCCCACTGCGGGTCCTGGAGCAGCGCGCGGCCGACGGCCACCATGTCGAACTCGTCGCGCTCCAGACGGTCGAGGAGGTCGTCGATGCCCTTGACCGGCGCGCCCTCGCCCGCGAAGCCCCTGAGGAAGTCGCCGTCGAGGCCGACGGAGCCGACCGTGATGGCGGGCTTGCCGGTGAGCTTCTTCGTCCAGCCCGCGAGGTTGAGGTCCGAGCCGTCGAACTCCGGGATCCAGTAGCGGCGGGTGGAGGCGTGGAAGGCGTCGACGCCGGCGGCGGCGAGCGGCGTGAGGAGGGCCTCCAGCTCCTCGGGGGTCTCGGCGAGACGGGCGTCGTAGGCGTCCGACTTCCACTGCGAGTAGCGGAAGACGACCGGGAACTCGGCGGAGACGGTCGCGCGGACGGCGGCCACGATCTCGGCGGCGAACTTCGTGCGGGCCACCAGGTCGCCGCCGTAGGCGTCGGTCCGGCGGTTGGTGCCGGCCCACAGGAACTGGTCGAGGAGGTAGCCGTGGGCGCCGTGCAGCTCGACGCCGTCGAATCCGATGCGCTCGGCGGCGGCCGCGGCCTCGGCGAACGCGCCGATGACGTCGTCCAGGTCGCGCTGGGTCATCGCCTTGCCGGCGCCCTCGGTGCCGTCCAGCCGGACGCCGGAGGGCCCGACGGCGGGCGCGTCCGCGTACGGCGGCTCGCCCTGCTTGCGCACCATGCCGATGTGCCACAGCTGCGGCACGATCTTCCCGCCGCCCGCGTGCACGGCCTCCGCGACCTTCGCCCAGCCCGCGAGCTGCTCGTCCCCGTGGAACCGCGGAACCCGGTCGCTCTGCCCGGCGGACTCGTGTCCGACGTAGGTGCCCTCGGTGACGATGAGACCGACGCCGGCGGCGGCGCGACGGCCGTAGTACGACACGACGTCCTCGCCGGGAACGCCGTCCGGGGAGAACATGCGCGTCATGGGGGCCATGGCGATGCGGTTCGGGACGGTGAGTCCGTTGATGGACACCGGACGGGAAAGGATCTCGGCGGCGCGGCTGGCGGCGGGCGGCGTGATGCTCACGTGGGGGACTCCTCAGGACGACGGTGAACCGGCTGGTATGTGCACACGCATCGAGTGCGCTCCCCACGCAACACCCCGGGCCCCCGGCCCATTCCACCCCCTGCGAACCCGCCCCTGTGATCCCGGCCACGCGCCCCCTACGGGACAGAGCCGCGCTCCACCGCGTCACGGTTCAGCCGGCGGACCCGCTCCCTCAGCACCTCGTCCGCGGACGCCTCCCCCACGTCCTCCGGCGGACAGTCCCACTCCCGTCCGCCGCCCACCGGCCGCAGCACGACCGCGCCCTCCGACCGCTCCATGACCTCGCCGATCCGGCCGCTGCGCGTGTCCAGGACGTACCTCACGCCTCCCCTCCCGCCCGGCGCAGGGCGGCCGCGACACGCGAGGCCACGACGAGGTTGCAGCGGCCCAGGTCCACCAGGGCGTACGGGTCGCCGTGCGCGCCCGACACGGGGTCGATCCGCAGCGACGGCAGGACGATCCCCGCCCCGCCCAGCGCGGCCCGCAACTGCTCGACGGCCTCCTGGACCGTCCGCGCGGGCCGGTCACCCGTCGTCGTCTCCACCATGCCCATCCCTCCACGCTGAGTGTTCCCGTTCACCACACAGCGTGGCCGCCCCGCCTCTAGCCTGGCGAGATACGGCGTCCCAACAACACCGTCTGTAGGACCAGGGGGTACCCGTGTCCGGCCCGAAGGACCTCGACCCGTCATCCTCGCCCCGCGCCCTACTGGGGGCGGAACTGCGGCACGCGCGTGAGAGAAAAGGGCTCAGCCAGGAGCAACTGGGCCAACTGTTGTTCGTGAGTGGATCGTTCATCGGGCAGTTGGAGACTGGTACGCGGCGCATGCAACCAGAGTGCGCACGCATGCTGGACGGAGCGCTGGAGACGGACTTCTTCGCGCGCAACTGCCGGGTCGCAGCCAAGTCGAAGCATCCAGAGCACTTCGCGGAGGCCGCCGACGCGGAGGCGCAGGCCGTAGCGATCAGGCAGTACGCGCCCCTGCTGATCCCGGGGCTGCTTCAGACGCCCGCGTACGCACGGGCAGTTTTCCGCGCATACCGGCCGACAGGCTCGGAGACGAAGATCGATGAGCTTGTGTCGCTCCGGGTGGACCGGGCCCGCATCCTCGACAGTCCAACAGAGCCTTTGTTGTGGGCGGTGATTGACGAGGCCGCGCTGCGTCGCGTGACAGGCGGGTACGAGGTGATGGCGGAAGCCCTGCGCCATGTGGTCGCAGTGGCCCGTCGCAACCGGGCCATCGTGCAGGTCTTGCCGTTCGAGGCCGGTGCGCACGCCTCCATGGAGGGCGCCATCAAGCTGATGGACTTCGACGACGCCCCTCCTCTGCTCTACTTCGAGGCGGTCGGCACCGGGCGGCTCGACGATGACCCCACCACCGTGAGACACCACCGGCGTTCGTTCGAGTTGCTCGTGGCCTGCGCGCTCTCGCCAGACCGCTCCTTGGCTCTGCTGGATGCCATGGCGCAGGATTACGCCCATGAGGAACACCCCTGACACCTGGCGCAAGTCGACGTACAGCGGCGGCAGCGGCGGCGAATGCCTCGAAGTAGCCCCGGGCCACCCCACGCCCGCCCCCTCCCCCGCCCCCGTCCGCGTCCGGGACTCCAAGGCCCCCCTCGGCCCGAGGCTCGCGTTCCGGGCGGAGGCCTGGTCCGCGTTCGTCGAAAACCTCAAGGCCGGCTGATCGGCGCCCGCCCCGAAGCTCAAGCGTCCAGCTCCGAGCCCTCTTTGCCTGGATTGGGTGGAGGGTTTCAACCCACCCTCCCACCCGGCCAGTTGACGCGGAGCGACCGATTTGCCACGGAAGGTCACCACGCTCTAGCGTGCGGACGACGAAACAGCCCCCGCCCGGTGCTACCAACACCGACGGGGGCCTGACCTACTAGATCGAGAAAGAGTCGATCCGTGGCTGACGCCAAGCTTAGCGCCGTCCCCCTGCCCGCGCAGGCGACCCCGCACCCGATGGCCAATCCGGGTTACGGAAAGCGCGCCGCTCCAGGGCAACTGCCCCGCACGAACCACGACTTCGCGCACCTCCCGCCCCGCAAAGCGGCTATCGCCGCGTACCTCGACCGGCTGCCCGACGGCACCGACATCTCCGTGAAGACGCTGGCCAAGCAGCTCCCGTACGGACAGTGCGCCCTGCGGACCGCCCTCAACCGCATCCAGCAGGCCGGGCATCTGAGGCGGGGCCGGGAGCGCATGGAGACCACCTCGGGCGAATTCCGCTGGATCACCCGAACGTGGTTCACCCGTACCGCACGCGACGACGGCTGGTGGGTGACGTTCACGCGGGGCGGCGTACCGGAAGACGCCCCGGAACCCGAACGGGCCCCGCCCACCACCCGCTCCCGCGCCCACATCCTCCTGGCCGCCCTCGGCCGTACGGCCCCCGTCCTCTCCCTCTCCGCCGCCGACTGCGCGCAGCTCGCCCCGCTGGCAGAGGAGTGGTTCGCGCGAGGAGCGACGGAGGAGACACTGCTGGCCGCCCTCACCGCGGGCCTGCCCACCCCCGTCCACAGCCCGGCGGCCCTGCTCCGCCGCCGCCTGACGGACAAACTCCCGCCGGAGCGACCCGCCCCGCGCCCACCCCGCCGGATGCTGGAGTGCGCGGAGTGCCGAGTGCCGGGACGACCCGAGGCCCTGCCGGGAGGCGTATGCCGCGGCTGTCTCGGCGAGCGCACGCCCACGCGCCCCGCCGCACTCCCGCCCGCCCCCGCGATCCGCGCCCGCGCGGGGGAGATCCGAGCTGCCATGTCCAGGAAACGGCAGGAAAGGACACCCGTATGACGGCTCCCACGGTCCGACGACGTCACCCCGGGGCACGATGGAGGGAAGGAGGCGAAGCCATGACCCCCAGCACCGCCGAACGCCCGCAGATGTCGATCCAGGACTTCGAGGACCTCAGCGCGGCGGCACCCGAGCATGTGCGGCTCGAGTTCGTCGACGGCCGGGTCCGCACCAGGGACCCCCTCGGCGTCGAGGACTTCGAAGAGTTGGAGCGCCGGGCGCCGGAGACCGTCCGGCTGGAGTACGTCAACGGAAAACTAGAGGTCAAGGCGATGCCAGACGGCAAGCACACGTCGATCTTCATGTGGTTGCTGCGCCAGTGCATGCACCAACGCCCTGATCTGGACCTCGCACCGGAACGCGGCGTCAAGGCCGAGGCCTACCGAAAGGGTCGAGCCCGCACGGACGGATTCCTCGCGCCGGTGAATCACTTCGTGGAAGACGGGGAGTGGTCCGCCCCCGATGGTGCCCTCATGGCTGTGGAAATCACCTCCCACGACCGCGACACCGACCAGCGCGACCGCGTCGACAAGCCCATCGGTTACGCCGGGGCCGCCATCCCCGTCTATCTCCTGATCGACCGCGACAACGACACGGCCGTCGTGTTCAGTGAGCCCAAGGACGGCCGCTACCAGCAGTCCGTGTCCTACCCCTGGGGTGCCACCGTCCCGCTTCCGGCACCCGTAGGCATCACCCTCGACACCGAGCAGCTCAAGCAGTTCGCCGACTGAAAAGCCCGAGGGCGGCACCCCCCGTTTCCGGGAAGTGCCGCCCTCGGTCGAAGGACAGGCGATCAACCGTCAGGTCGATCAGAAGTCCATGTCACCGCCCGGCATGCCGCCGCCGGCGGGCGCGGCGGCCTTCTCCGGCTTGTCGGCGATGACGGCCTCGGTGGTGAGGAACAGCGCGGCGATGGAGGCGGCGTTCTGCAGGGCGGAACGCGTGACCTTCGCCGGGTCGATGATGCCTTCGGCGATCATGTCGACGTACTCACCGGTCGCGGCGTTCAGGCCGTGGCCGACCTGGAGGTTGCGGACCTTCTCCACGACGACGCCACCCTCGAGACCACCGTTGACGGCGATCTGCTTGAGCGGGGCCTCGAGCGCGATGCGCACGGCGTTGGCGCCGGTCGCCTCGTCACCCTCGAGCTCCAGCTTCTCGAAGACGGCGGACGCCTGGATGAGCGCCACGCCGCCACCGGCGACGATGCCCTCCTCGACGGCGGCCTTCGCGTTGCGGACGGCGTCCTCGATGCGGTGCTTGCGCTCCTTGAGCTCCACCTCGGTGGCGGCGCCGGCCTTGATGACCGCGACACCGCCGGCGAGCTTCGCCAGGCGCTCCTGCAGCTTCTCGCGGTCGTAGTCCGAGTCGCTGTTCTCGATCTCGGCGCGGATCTGGTTGACGCGGCCCGCGACCTGGTCCGAGTCGCCGGCGCCGTCGACGATGGTCGTCTCGTCCTTGGTGATGACGACCTTGCGAGCCTTGCCGAGCAGGTCGACGGTCGTGTTCTCGAGCTTGAGACCGACCTCCTCGGAGATGACCTCGCCGCCGGTGAGGATGGCGATGTCGTTCAGCATCGCCTTGCGGCGGTCGCCGAAGCCCGGAGCCTTGACCGCGACGGACTTGAAGGTGCCGCGGATCTTGTTGACGACCAGGGTCGACAGGGCCTCGCCCTCGACGTCCTCGGCGATGATCAGCAGCGGCTTGCCGCCCTGCATGACCTTCTCGAGGAGCGGGAGCAGGTCCTTGACGCTCGCGATCTTGGAGTTCGCGATCAGGATGTACGGGTCGTCGAGGACGGCCTCCATACGCTCCATGTCGGTGGCGAAGTACGCCGAGATGTAGCCCTTGTCGAAGCGCATGCCCTCGGTGAGCTCGAGCTCCAGACCGAAGGTCTGCGACTCCTCGACCGTGATGACGCCTTCCTTGCCGACCTTGTCCATCGCCTCGGCGATGAGCTCGCCGATCTGGGTGTCGGCGGCGGAGATGGAGGCCGTGGAGGCGATCTGCTCCTTGGTCTCGACATCCTTCGCCTGCTCGAGCAGGGCGCCGGAGACGGCCTCGACGGCCTTCTCGATGCCGCGCTTGAGAGCCATCGGGTTGGCGCCGGCGGCTACGTTGCGCAGGCCTTCCTTGACGAGGGCCTGGGCGAGGACGGTCGCGGTGGTCGTGCCGTCGCCGGCGACGTCGTCCGTCTTCTTCGCGACTTCCTTGACCAGCTCGGCGCCGATCTTCTCGTACGGGTCCTCGAGCTCGATCTCCTTGGCGATGGAGACACCATCGTTGGTGATCGTGGGGGCGCCCCACTTCTTCTCGAGGACGACGTTGCGGCCCTTGGGGCCGAGCGTCACCTTGACGGCGTCCGCGAGCTGGTTCATGCCGCGCTCGAGGCCGCGCCGCGCCTCCTCGTCGAACGCGATGATCTTGGCCATGTGAAGTGGTCCCTCCAGGACTGGGGGTGATTCCTTCGGACCGCGCCCGCGCCCGCGACGGACGGCTCGCCGGCCGTGTGGTTCCTTGCCCCACCTGGCCTGCGGGCCTCACCGACCCGGTCCTTCGTTGTCACTCTCACCTTCAGAGTGCTAACGCCAATGATTAGCACTCGCCCATGCCGAGTGCAAGCGCCTCGGGACGATCCGCAGGTGAACAGGGGGCGTCCGGGTCGGTGCGCGCGCGTCGGCGGGGCACCGGCGCCCACCCCTGTCCCCGTCCCGGAGCATGCCGAAGGGCTCGCGCCCCAGGAGGCGCGAGCCCTTCGAAGATGAAACAGAAGAACGACGCTGTCAGTCGGCGCGTGCTTCAGCCGGTCGCGAGACGGACCATGTCCGCCTGCGGCCCCTTCTGGCCCTGCGAGATCTCGAAATCGACCCGCTGACCCTCTTCCAGGGTGCGGTAGCCGTCCATCTGAATCGCGCTGTAGTGGACGAAAACATCCGCACCACCGTCGACCGCGATGAAGCCGTACCCCTTCTCCGCGTTGAACCACTTGACGGTGCCCTGAGCCATGCCTAACTCCCCTATTACTGGCCCTTGCACAGATCCACACTTCGTGGATCCGGGTCAGACCTCACCCCCCAGTTGGTTGGGGGCGTGCGCCGGAACGCGTCGACCGCGGCTGAATGTATCTGCCCAACTGCCCTCTGCAACAGGTCAGTCGGACGAGAATTCTGGACGCGTGAGATCCGGAATGTGGCGCAAATTCGCCAGAATTCAGGGCAAGTCGGGCCCTGCAAAAGCCACATAAGCCACATAAGCAGCGCACACTTTGGCTGCTTCTTGTCGGGCTCGGGCGTAAACAAAAGGCCCCGGAACCGGTGATCAGGACCGGGTTCCCCAACTGTACCGCGCTCAACCACACTGAATTGCCCCCTCCGCTTCTATCGCGGAGAGGGCAATTGGATGAACTCTCGGTAATCGCTGTTACCGACGGTTACTACCCGCCGGTACTGAACAGCGGTCAGCCACCGGCGACGGCCGGAATGATCGAGACGCCGGCGCCGGCCGGAGTCGCCGTCTCCAGACCCTGCTCGAAGCGGACGTCGTCGTCGTTCACGTACACGTTGACGAACCGCCGCAGCTTGCCCTGGTCGTCCAGGACGCGCGCCGCGATGCCGGTGTGGTTCTTCTCCAGGTCGGAGATGACCTCGCCGAGGGTCGCGCCCTCGGCCGAGACCTCGGCCAGGCCGCCGGTGTAGGTGCGCAGGATGGTCGGGATGCGAACAGTGACGCTCATGGTGTGTGATCTCCGGTCAGGTAGTCGGCCTCAGGGGCGCGGGGAACTGCGCGACCAGCCCCACCCGGCCCGCAGCGCGCGTACGGTCTCCTAGCGGAGCGCCCCGCTCATGATGCGAGGCCAGCCTCTCGGAAAGAGTCCAGGTTCGGGCGGATCGTCGCGGTGAGTCCGGTGCCGGCCACCGCGTCCAGGGTCTTCAGGCCGTCGCCGGTGTTCAGGACGACGGTCGTCTTCGTCGGGTCCAGCAGACCGTTCTCGATCAGCTTCTTCGCCACGCCCACGGTCACGCCGCCGGCCGTCTCCGCGAAGATGCCCTCCGTGCGCGCCAGCAGCTTGATCGCGTCGACGACCTGCTCGTCGTTCACGTCCTCCACCGCGCCGCCCGTCCGCCGCGCGATGTCGAGGACGTACGGACCGTCCGCCGGGTTGCCGATGGCCAGCGACTTGGCGATGGTGTTCGGCTTCTGCGGGCGGACCACGTCGTGCCCGGCCTTGTAGGCCACGGACACCGGGGAGCAGCCCTCGGCCTGCGCGCCGAAGATCTTGTACGGCCTGTCCTCGACCAGCCCGAGCTTGATCAGCTCCTGCAGACCCTTGTCGATCTTCGTGAGCTGCGAGCCGGAGGCGATCGGCACCACGAGCTGGTCGGGCAGCCGCCAGCCGAGCTGCTCGCAGATCTCGTACGCCAGCGTCTTGGAGCCCTCGGCGTAGTACGGCCGCAGGTTGACGTTGACGAAGCCCCAGCCCTCGCCCGCCGGGTCGCCGATGAGCTCGGAGCAGAAGCGGTTGACGTCGTCGTAGTTGCCCTCGATGCCGACGAGCTCGCCGCCGTAGATCGCGGCCATGACGACCTTGCCCTGCTCCAGGTCGTGCGGGATGAACACGCAGGAGCGGAAGCCGGCGCGGGCCGCGGCGGCGCCCACCGCGCCGGCCAGGTTGCCGGTGGAGGAGCAGGAGAGCGTGGTGAAGCCGAACGCGCGGGCGGCCTCGATGGCCTGGGCGACGACCCGGTCCTTGAAGGAGTGGGTCGGGTTGCCGGAGTCGTCCTTGACGAAGAGCTTGCCGGCGTCGACGCCCAGCTCGCGGGCGAGGTTGTCGGCCTGCACGAGCTTGGTCCAGCCGGGGTTGATGTTCGGCTTGTCGGCCACGTCCGCCGGGACGGGCAGCAGCGGCGCGTAGCGCCAGATGTTCGCGGGTCCCGCCTCGATGCGCTTGCGCAGCTCCTCCGTGTCGTAGGAGGCGAAGTCGTACGCGATCTCGAGCGGGCCGAAACACTCCTCGCACGCGAAGACCGGACCGAGGGGGACGCGGTGGCCGCACTCGCGGCAGCTCAACGCGGTGGCCGGACCGAGGTCGACAGCGGAGGTCGTAGAGTCCGTGGTGCTTGCAACAGTCTGCGCAGCCATGTGAGGCGAGGCCCTTTCTCCTCATCTTCCTCACGACGCACTTCGCCGTGAGACGGATTTGGCACCTTCCCGAGCCGGGAGCCTCGCTGAACGATCAACAGTGATCCACGAGAACCGACTGGAGGGTTGCCGGGGCTTCATCGGGCCGTGTCCCTCTGCCCCTCTGGATGAGCGGTATGCGGTTGTTGATCTGTGTGCGCCGATGACCCTGACATGCGATGGTCACCCGCGTTGTTCAAGACTGTAACCGAAGGCCAGGACAGTTGAGATAGTCGTCCGAACCGCGAGATGGATCACGCAGGACCGTACTCGCCGAGAGAACGCAGAGGAGCCGCCGACGTGCTGGAAGAAGTCGAGCGCTGGCTGAGCACCCGTTCCTGGTCCCTGACGGACCGCCCGCTGCACCGGATTCTCGCCGCCAAACAGCGCACCGGCCAGTCGGTGAGCGTCGTGCTGCCCGCGCTCAACGAGGAGGAGACGGTCGGCGAGATCGTCGCCGTGATCCGTCACGACCTCATGCAGCAGGTCCCGCTCGTCGACGAGATCGTGGTGGTCGACTCCGGATCGACCGACCGCACGTCCGCGGTCGCCGCGGCGGCGGGCGCGCGCGTCGTCCACCGCGACGAGATACTCCCCCGCCTCCCCGCCGTGCCCGGCAAGGGCGAGGTGCTGTGGCGTTCGCTGCTGGTCACCCGCGGGGACGTGGTCTGCTTCATCGACGCCGACCTGCGGGAGTTCTCCTCCGACTTCGTCTCGGGGATCGTCGGCCCGCTGCTCACCGATCCGGACGTGGACCTGGTCAAGGCCATGTACGACCGCCCGCTGGGCGGCGCGGCCGGGCAGGGCGGCCGGGTCACCGAGCTGATGGCCCGCCCCCTGCTCAACATGCACTGGCCGCAGCTCGCCGGGTTCGTGCAGCCGCTCGGCGGCGAGTACGCGGCCCGCCGGAGCCTGCTGGAGCAGCTGCCCTTCCCCGTGGGGTACGGCGTGGAGCTGGGCATGCTGGTCGACGCCCTGCACCTGGTGGGTCTCGACGCCCTCGCCCAGGTCGACGTCGGCGTGCGCAGGCACCGCCACCAGGACGGCCAGGCCCTGGGCCGGATGGCGGCGGCGATCTACCGCACCGCCCAGCTGCGGCTGGCCCGCGGCCATCTCGTCCGCCCGGCCCTCACCCAGTTCGAGCGCGGCCCGGACGGCTTCGAGCCGCACACCTACTCCGTGGACACGGAGGAACGACCGCCGATGACGGACATCGCGGAGTACGCGCGACGCAGAGTGGCCTGAGCGCGTACCGCCGCCCGCTGTCCCCCGCGGCGGGCCGGTTCGCGCCGACCGGCGGCGGCGACCGGCGGCGACACGGCCGGATACCGCCCCTCCACGCAGCGCGACCGTACGTTTGAGCGTTTACAGAGCGGGCTAGGTTGAGGTCTATGGCTTCCACGCACGACACGTCTGCCGCCCGGGGCGCCGAGGTGCTGGTCGCGTCCAACCGCGGTCCGGTCTCCTACGAGGTGCGCGAGGACGGCTCGCTGCAC
The DNA here is from genome assembly GCF_040299045.1 of Streptomyces sp. NPDC001027. Classification (NCBI taxonomy): domain Bacteria; kingdom Bacillati; phylum Actinomycetota; class Actinomycetes; order Kitasatosporales; family Streptomycetaceae; genus Streptomyces; species Streptomyces sp. NPDC001027. The sequence continues at coordinate 35,467 of NZ_JBEPBI010000031.1, read as the reverse complement.
GCCAGACGCGGCGGCGGCGGACTGGTCTCCGGTCTGTCGGCCATCGGCCCCGACGCCGGCGCGCTCTGGGTGTGCTCGGCGCTCTCCGACGGCGACCGCGAGGCGGTCCGGCGCGGGGTCGGCGAGGAGGGCGTGCGGATGCTGCCCGTCCGGGCCGACGTGCACGCCGACGCGTACAACGGCATCGCCAACTCGGTGCTCTGGTTCGTCCACCACCTGCTGTACCAGACCCCGCTGGAGCCCGTCTTCGACGCGGAGTTCCGCCGTCAGTGGGCCGCCTACGAGACGTACAACCGGGCCTTCGCGGAGGCGCTCGCCGAGGAGGCGGCGGAGGGCGCGGCGGTGCTGGTCCAGGACTACCACCTGTGTCTCGTCCCCGGCATGCTCCGCGAGCTCCGTCCCGACCTGCGGATCGGGCACTTCTCGCACACGCCGTGGGCGCCCCCGGACTACTTCGCCCTGCTCCCCCAGGACATTCGCGAGCAGCTGCTGCGGGGCATGCTCGGCGCGGACCGGCTGGGCTTCCTCACCCGGCGTTGGGCGGACGCCTTCACCGCGTGCTGCGAGCAGTCCGCGGGCGGCCTGGGCGGCGCCGAGGTCGGCGTGCACGGTCTCGGCGCGGACGCCGACTTCCTGCGCGAGCGCGCGCACCGGCCGGACGTCGAGGAGCGGCTGGCGGCGCTGCGCGAGGAGATCGGCGAGGGCCGCAAGGCCATCGTCCGCGTCGACCGCACCGAGCTGTCGAAGAACATCGTGCGCGGGCTGCTGGCCTACCGGCAGCTGCTCGACGACCACCCGCAGTGGCGCGAACGGGTCGTCCACGTGGCCTTCGCCTACCCCTCCCGCCAGGACCTCGCCGTCTACCGGGACTACATGGCCGAGGTGCGGCGCCTGACGGACGAGATCAACGCCGGCTACGGCACGCCCGGCTGGACCCCGGTGCTGCTGAACCTCAAGGACGACTTCGCCCGCTCCCTCGCCTCCTACCGCCTCGCGGACGTGGCGCTGGTCAACCCGATCCGCGACGGCATGAACCTGGTCGCCAAGGAGGTCCCGGTCGTCTCCGACGAGGGCTGCGCCCTGGTGCTGTCCCGGGAGGCGGGCGCGTACTGGGAGCTGCACGAGGACGCGATCACGGTGAACCCGTACGACGTCCTGGAGACCGCCCGCGCCCTGCACGAGGCGCTGTCCATGGCGCCGGAGGAGCGGGCCGAGCGCACGAAGCGGCTGGCCGCGGCGGCGACCGCGCTGCCCCCGGCCCGCTGGTTCCTGGACCAGCTGAACGCTTTGCGCGCGATTCAGCCGAGCTGAGCGGCCAGCCGGCCGTACGGACCGGGACCGACCGCCGACAGTCGGCCCCGGCCCGCCCGCTCCGCAACCAGCCGAGCCCCCCGCCCCCGGCGCGGCCGCTCTCGGCGGCCGGCCGCCGACGGCCATGCCCGGACTCGGCCGCTCCGCCGTACGCGATTCAGCCGAGCTGAGCAGCCAGCTGCCGCAGCAGCCGTACGACCCCGGCGGGTCCGTCGACGACGAGGTCCGCGCGCTCGGCCAGTTCGCCGACCTCCGCGCTGCCGCTGCACACCAGCAGGCCGGGCACGCCGTCGGCGCGCAGTCTCCCGACGGCGGCGAAGGCGGGGAGGTCGCCGAGGTCGTCGCCGGCGTAGAGCACGGACCGGGCGCCCGTCTCGCGGACGTGGTCCAGCAGGGCCACGCCCTTGTCCATGCCCGGCGGGCGCAGCTCCAGGACCATGCGGCCGGGTTCGACGATCAGGCCGTGCCGGGCCGCGAGGTCGGTGAGGGGGCCGCTCAGGGCGTCGAAGGCGGCCTGCGGGTCGTCGGCGCGCCGGGTGTGGACGGCGACGGCACGGCCGCCCTTCTCCTCGATCCAGACGCCGGGCCGGTCTCCGGCGGCCGCGAGGACCTGCGGGAGCGCGGCCAGGACGGCGGCCACGCCGGGGTGCGGTTCGGGGGCGGTGAGGGCGCCGGTGCGGGCGTCCCAGCGCTCGGCGCCGTAGTGGCCGAGCACGGTGAGCCGGCCCAGCCCCTCGACCCCGGCAAATCCGCCGTGCCGTACGGCGACCTCGGCGGGCCGGCCGGTGACGACGGCCACGCCGGCGACCTTCGGGGCGAGCGCGGCGAGCGCGGGGACGGCGTCGGGGTGCGCCCGGGCGTCCTGCGGGTTCTCGACGATGGGGGCGAGGGTGCCGTCGAAGTCGAGGGCGACGAGGGCGGCCTCCGGGCGGCCGACGATCGCGTCGAGCCCCGCGCGGCCCGCCGGGGTCACCGGAACGGGGAGGGGGCCGGATGCCGTGGAGTGCGTCTGTGGGGTGCCCATACAGGGACGATAACCAGCGAGCGCCGCCGCTAACGCTCCGTGCGCCTCGCTTCTCGCACCCTGCGCAGCCTGTTCACCGTGACCGGGTCGTGGGCCAGCGCGCGGGCGTCGTCGAGGAGGGCGTTGAGGAGCTGGTAGTAGCGCACCGGCGACAGGTCCAGTTCCTCGCGTATCGCCCGTTCCTTCGCGCCGGGGCCGTGGAACCCCCGCCGTTCGAGGGCGAGGATGCCGCGCTCCCGCGCCCCCAGTCCGTCCGCCCCCAGCCCGTCCGCCGCCAGGCCGTCCGAATCCCGCGCGTCCGCCTCCGGCCCGTCCGCGTCTGCCGGCCGTTCCCCACTCGCCTCCATGCCCGCCTCCATGCCCGCACGGTAACGCCCGCCGCTGACATCCGGCCCAAACGGCTTGTCCGGCCCGTCCGGCCCGTCCGGCTCATTCGCCGGCGGCGCTCTCCAGCGTCGTCGCGGTGGTCTGCAGGCCGCCGAGCACGTCGGCGGGGCTGCCGTTCGCGGTCACGGCCCGGCCGATCCGCTTCTTGATCTCCGCGCTGACCTTCGCCCACGAGGTCCGCCCGACGGGGTAGCTCTCGGACAGCGGGAGCTCGGCGAGGAACGGCTTCAGGTCGGCGTCCTGCGCGGCCGAGCCCATGACCTGGGACGCGGAGGCGGTGACCGGCAGCAGGTCGTACTCGTGGGAGAAGTCCAGCACGTTCTGCTCGCTGTAGACGAAGTCGAGGAAGTCGCCGATCTCGTCGCCGTGCCCGCCCCGCTTGAAGGCGGTCATCCAGTCGGCGACGCCCAGCGAGGTCTTGCTGGGGCCGTCGACGCCCGGCATCGGCACCATGCCGAACTCGACGCCCTTGGCGGCGGCCGCCTTCATCAGCGAGGGGTGCCCGTTGAGCATGCCCACGTCTCCGGCGGCGAAGGCGGCGAACGCGGTGGCCCGGTTCAGCTTGCCCGGCGCGACGGGCCCGGTCAGGCCCTTGCCGACCAGGTCGGTCTTCAGCCAGTCGAGGGTCTCGACGTTCTCCGCGGAGTCGAAGCTGTAGCTGCTGACCGTCTGGGTGTAGCCGCCCCGGCCGCTGAGCAGCCACTGCAGGGTTTCGGCCTGCGCCTCCTCGGGGCCCAGCGGCAGGGCGTAGGGGTATTTCACGCCGTCCTTCTTCAGCGCCCGCGCGTCCTTCGCGAGCTCGGCCCAGGTGGTGGGCGCACTGATGCCGGCCTTCGCGAAGAGGGCCTTGTTGTAGAACAGCAGCCGGGTGGAGGAGGCGAACGGCATGCCGTACTGCACTCCGCGCACCTGGCCCGCCCGGGCGAGCTGGGGTACGAAGTCGGCCTCGACGGGGATGGAGAGCACGTCGCCCACCTTGTAGAGCAGGTCGTCGGCCGCGTAGTCGGCGTAGGCGCCGATCTGGGCCATGTCGGGGGCGTCGCCCGCGTCGACCATGGCCTTGACCTTCGCGTCGACGTCGTTCCAGGAGTACACGCTCACGTCGACGGTGACCCCCGGGTGGTCCTTCTCGTACGCGGCGACGAGCCCGTCCCAGTACTTCTTCGAGCTGTTGGCGCTGCTGTCGCCGTAGTCGGCGGCGACGAGTCTGAGGGTGACGTCGTCGGAGCCGGCGGTCAGTCCGCAGCCGGTGAGGACCGCGGCCAGGCCGAGGGCAGACACCCCCGCCACGCCTGCCGTGATCATTGCTGACTTTCGTGCCCGCCGCTGCACCGCACTGCTCCCAACTGATTGCTCATACCAATGGACCGATATCCGGATCAAGGTCTACACCACACGATATGGTCCAGACCTCTCCGGGCCTCCGGTCCGGCACGGTACCCCCACAACCGCGAGTGGACTAGACCTCTCGCGGGTCCTCGGTCCACACTGTCCCCCGTGAGACATGTCATCGCCCTGGACGTGGGCGGCACCGGGATGAAGGCCGCCCTGGTCGGCGCGGAAGGCGCACTGCTGCACCGGGCCCGCAGGGACACCGGCCGCGAGCGCGGACCCGACGCCGTGGTCGCCGGCATCCTCGACTTCGCCGCCGACCTGCGCGAGCACGGCGCCCGGCAGTTCGGCGAGCCCGCCGCCGCGGCCGGCGTCGCCGTGCCCGGCATCGTCGACGAGGCCGGCGGCGTCGCCGTCTACGCGGCCAACCTGGGCTGGCGGGACGTGCCGCTGCGCGCCCGGCTCGCCGAACGCCTCGGCGCCCCGGTCGCCCTCGGTCACGACGTGCGCACCGGCGGTCTCGCCGAGGGCCGGATCGGCGCCGCCCGGGGCGCGGACCGCTTCCTGTTCGTGGCTCTGGGCACCGGCATCGCGGGCGCGATCGGCGTCGACGGCCGGGTGGAGGCGGGCGCGCACGGCTTCGCGGGCGAGATCGGCCACATCGTCGTACGGCCCGGCGGCGCCCCCTGTCCCTGCGGGCAGCGCGGCTGCCTGGAACGGTTCGCGTCCGCGGCGGCGGTCGGCGAGGCGTGGGCGGCGGCCGTCGGCGACCCGGAGGCGGACGCCGCGGACTGCGCGAAGGCCTTTTCGTCCGGCGACCCCAGGGCCCTCCGCGTCTGGCAGAGCGCCGTGGACGCCCTCGCCGACGGCCTGGTCACCGGCCTCACCCTGCTGGACCCGCGCACGCTCGTCATCGGTGGCGGGCTGGCCGAGGCGGGGGAAGCCTTGTTCACACCGCTGCGGGACGCCGTCCGGCGGCGCGTGACCTTCCAGAAGCTGCCGGAGATCGTCCCGGCGGCCCTGGGCGACAGCGCCGGATGCCTCGGCGCGGGCCTCCTGGCCTGGGATCTCCTCAACACGACCGACGGCATGGAGGTAACACCCTGATGGCCACCCCCCCAGGGACGCGGGGCACTGCGCAGCCGACCGCATCGCACCGCCCGCAGACGCTGACCGGCGCCAGGGTGGTCCTGCCGACGGGCACGGTCCCGGGCGGCCGCGTCACCGTCACCGGCACGAAGATCACGGCCACGCCCCGGCACGGCGCCGGTCAGGACGCCGACGCGATCGACACCCTCGACGCATCCGACGCATCCGGCGTGACCGACGTGCTCGACGTGTCCGGCCACTGGCTGGTCCCCGGCTTCGTCGACCTGCACAACCACGGCGGCGGCGGCGCCTCCTTCTCCGGCTCGGCCGAGGACGTCCTGAGAGCCGTCCGCACCCACCGGGCGCACGGCACCACCACCCTGGTCGCCTCCACCGTCACCGACGACATGGACGTCCTCGTCCGCCAGGCCGGCCTGCTGAGCGAACTGGCCGAACAGGGCGACCTGGCCGGCATCCACTTCGAGGGCCCGTTCATCTCGCCCTGCCGCAAGGGCGCGCACTCCGAGGCCCTGCTGCGCGACCCGGACCCGGCGGAGGTGCGCAAGCTGGTCGACGCGGCGCGCGGCCACGCCAGGATGGTCACCCTGGCGACCGAACTGCCGGGCGGCCTGGACTCCGTACGGCTGCTCGCCGAGCACGGCGTGATCGCGGCCGTCGGCCACACCGACGCCACCTACGAGCAGACCGTTCAGGCCATCGAGGCCGGAGCCACCGTCGCCACCCACCTCTTCAACGCGATGCCGCCCCTCGGGCACCGCGCCCCCGGCCCGATCGCCGCCCTCCTGGAGGACGAACGGGTGACGGTCGAGCTGATCAACGACGGCACGCATCTGCACCCGGCCGCCCTCGAATTGGCGTTCCGTCACGCGGGCCCGGGCCGGGTCGCGTTCATCACGGACGCGATGGACGCCGCCGGCATCGGCGACGGCCGCTATCTGCTCGGCCCGCTGGAGGTCGAGGTCAGCGAGGGCGTGGCACGTCTCGTGGAGGGCGGCTCCATCGCCGGCTCCACCCTCACCCAGGACCGCGCCTTCCAGCGGGCGGTGACGATCGACCGCCTCCCCGTCGAGGACGTCGTCGCCGCGCTGTCCGCCAACCCGGCCCGCCTGCTGGGCCTCGACGACCGCGTCGGCTCCCTGGAACCGGGCAAGGACGCCGACCTGGTCCTGCTGGACGACGCCTTCGAGATCAGAGGCGTGATGCGCAAGGGCGTCTGGACAGCGCCCCCCGACCTCGCCTGAAACACCCGCGGGGCCACCGGCCGGATCGTGCGGGAGCTGCTCGCCGCGACGGCCGGGAACGCGGACGCGCGCGTGGTGGACGCGCTCGTGCCGGCGGGCGCGCTCCGTGCCGATGGGCGCGTTCGCGGGCCTGATACGGGCGGGACGGGCCGCGGGCGTCCCCGCGCTGCTGGACACCGGCGGGGAGCCGGGGCGTCGCCGCCCGCCCGGACGTCGTCAAGCCGGACGCGGACGAACTGGCCGAACTGACCGGCTCCCACGAGCCGTTGCGCGCTGCCCGGGACGCCCGCCGGCGCGGCGCGCACGCCGTGGCGGCCTCACTCGGCGCGCAGGGTCTGCTCGCGGCCACCCGGAGGGCGGCTGGCGGGCCGCCCCGCCCGCCCGCGGGTGTCGGTCAGGGACGAGGGAAGAGCGGCGACCTAGCTCCTCCAGCCCGCCTCAAGCCACAGCTGGTCGAAGTTGACGTCGCAGGAATTGCCCTGCTCACAGGAGATCTTGATGGTGTTGGTGCCCTTGTTGAGGGTGAGGTTCGCCCAGGTTTTGGTCCAGCCCTTGGCGTAGTCGCCCTCCGGGGCATTGGCGAAGTTCGCGAGGTTCAGCAGACGGTTCTGCGCCGTGCCGTTGATCGTGAGCGTGGCCTTGGCGTCCTTGCCGGGCACCCCGAAGTTCACGTTCAGCGTGTACTTGCCGTCCTCGGGGATGCCGCTGACGTTCCAGGTGAGCGCCGCGCCGGCGGTGTTGAAGTTCGTGACGTAGATCCCGCCGTCCGCCTTCGCGCCCTTCACGTCGGACGCCGTGGTCGTGCCGCCCGTCAGGCTCAGCGCCTTCGCGTCGACCGCAGGCAGCTCGGTCTCGTTGGCGTCGCCGGTGTTCGACGCGCTGGGCGACGGGCTCGCCGGGGCGGAGGCGGGAGCGGAGGCGCCGCCGCCCGCCTTGTCGTCGTCGGTGCCCTTGTCGCCGTTGGTGACGACCACCACGATGCCGATCACGACCGCGGCGACCACCGCGACCGCGCCGATCAGCAGACCCTTGGTGTTGGGCCCGCCGCCACGGCCGCCGCCGCCCTGCACGGGCTGGCGGCCGGTCGAGGGACCGCCGCCGGCGGCGAAGTTCTCGGGCGCGGCGTAGTGCGCGTTCGGCTGGCCGTACGCGCCCTGCTGCGGAACCGTGGGCGGCTGGCCGTACTGCGCGGTCTGCTGCTGCGGCTGCTGGCCGTACTGGCGCTCGCCGACCGCACGCACCCGGCCCACGGAGTTCGGGTAGCCGTATCCGCCGGAGGGCGGCTGCGCGCCGTTCGCCTGGCCGTCGGCGTAGAGGTAACCGAACGGGTCGTCGTCCTCGGGCGTGCTCGCGCCGTTATTGCCGGGCGTCATCCCTTCGTACTCCTCAACAGTGCGGGGCCGATGCGACACGCGTACGCGTGTCCATACGTGTGAGAACTGCGAGCCTACCCGGTCCCCACCGCCCAAACGGGTGACTCGGATCGCATCAACGCGGCGGCAGGGCCGCTGACCTGGCGATCATCCCGCACGCCTGTGCTGTTTGGGACGAGATCGTTTCTCGACGTACATGCGCTCGTCGGCGGACTTCAGCACTTCGTCCGCGGTCATCCCGCAATGCGCCCAGCCGATGCCGAAGCTGGCGCCCACCCGCACCGCCCGCCCCTCGGCGCGGATCGGCTGGATGATCTCGTTGCGCAGGCGTACGGCGAGGTCGGCGGCGTCGGCGCGGCCGAGGCCGTCGGCGAGGATCACGAACTCGTCGCCGCCGAGCCGGGCGACCGTGTCGCCGTCGCGGACCTGGCGGGACAGCCGGCGGGCCACCTCGATGAGGACCGCGTCGCCTGCGTTGTGCCCGAACCGGTCGTTGATCGACTTGAAGCCGTCGAGGTCGCAGAAGAGGACAGCGAGCCCCTTGGCGCCGTCGTCGCGCCCGTCCTCGGGGGCGGCGGTGTGCACATGGTGGTCGTAGCCGTCGAAGGACTCGGCGCCGCCCGGCCGGTAGTCGAAGCCGTGGCCGTTGGCGTCGAAGGCGGCGTGGCCGTAGGCGGTGTCCATGGCGTCGACGGCGGCGGGGTGGGCCGACAGGGGCCGCTGGCAGAGCCGGGCGGACAGCCGCGAGCGCAGCTCCGCCGAGTTCGGCAGGCCGGTGAGGGAGTCGTGGGAGGCGCGGTGGGCGAGCTGCAGCTCGCGGCGCTTGCGCTCCTCTATGTCCTCGACGTGGGTGAGGAGGAAGCGGGGCCCGTCGGCGGCGTCGGCGACGACGGAGTTGCGGAGGCTGACCCAGAGGTAGGTGCCGTCCCGGCGGCCGAGGCGCAGCTCCGCGCGGCCGCCTTCGGCGGAAGTCCGGAGCAGGGTGCCTATGTCCTCGGGGTGGACGAGGTCGGAGAAGGAGTAGCGGCGCATCGCGGAGGCGGGCCGGCCCAGCAGGCGGCACAGCGCGTCGTTGGTGCGGAGTATGCGCCCGTGCTGGTCGCCGCCCATCTCGGCTATCGCCATGCCGGAGGGGGCGTACTCGAAGGCCTGCCGGAAGCTTTCCTCGCTGGCCCGCAGGGCCTGCTGCTCACGTTCGAGCCGGACCAGCGCCCGCTGCATGTTCGCACGTAGACGCGCGTTGCTGATGGCGATGGCGGCCTGGAAGGCGTACATCTGGAGCGCTTCGCGCCCCCATGCGCCGGGACGGCGTCCGTTGCGCGGCCGGTCCACGGACAGGACGCCTATCAGCTCGCCGCAGGCGTCGCCGCTGCCGGGCGCGGCGGGCGTGTACATGGGCGCGAAGAGCCGGTCCGAGGGGTGCCACTCGTCCTCGAAGCGCGGCGCGGGCCCGTCGGTGTACCACTGCGGGACGTCGTCGTCGTCGAGGACCCAGCCCTCGGTGTGCGGTATGAAGATCAGGTCGCCCCAGGTCTCGCCCATGCCGAGGCGGCGCTCCCAGGACTCGCGCGATCCGACCCGGCCCGTGATGAGGGCCTCGGCCGCCGGGTTGCCGGAGAAGGCGGCGACCACGAGATCGCCGTCGGCGCGCACGAGGTTGACGCACGCCAGCTCGTACCCGAGTGCCGTGACCACGCCGTCGGCGACGGTCTGCAGTGTGTCGGCCAGGCTGCGGGCCGTGTTCATGTCGGCCATGACCTGGTGCAGCTGTCGCAGGGACGCAAGACGGACGTACGGCTCCGACTCGGTCTCCATGTGTTTCGCCCTCCCCCCGAGACTTCGCAGCGAATCAAGGGTTGTCTTCGGCGCAACGTCGTTTCTGGTGCTTCGTTGTCGGTGTGTGTCTTGTTGTGACGCCTCCGCCACTGAATCACAGCGCGCTGCCCACTCGGTACACAGGGTCAACAATTAGTGCGCCTTGTGACTCAAGTCACAGATGAACGTGAACATTTGAGTGGAGTTTCCGCGTTTTTCCTGTGCGTTTCCTGAACACGGACAGCAGCCGTCGGCGCACGGAACGCGGTGATGGGTCCACGGTCCTACGACCCTACTCGGGCGGAGGTCCGATGCGGCGGGCATCGCCCGGACACTAGCGTTCCGAGCGTGCCCACCGACGTGATCGACTCCGTGCCGAAGACCCCCTCCGGGCATGCTGAGGGGGTGAGCAACGACGAGTTCCGCGCCGCCATGTCCCGGCTCGCCGACGGCGTGGTCCTGGTGACCGCCCGGGAGCCCTCCCTGGACCCGGACGACCCCCGGGCGCCGGACGGCGAGGACGTCGGCATGACCGCCACCGCCTTCGTGTCCGTCTCCCTGGACCCGCCTCTGGTCATGGTCAGCCTGCGCAACGGCTCCCGGATGGACGACCTGCTCGACGAACAGCCCCGGTGGGCGGTGTCGGTCCTCTCCGAGAGCCAGCGGCACATCGCCGGCCGCTTCGCCATGAAGGGCCGCATCAGCGACCGCCTGCTCTTCGAGGACATCCCGTACGAACGCGGCGAGGCCACCGGCGCGCCCCTGGTCGGCGGCGCGCTGGCCACCCTGGAATGCACCACCGAGCAACGCGTCCCGGCGGGCGACCACACCCTGGTGATCGGCCGCGTCCTGACCGCCGCGACCCCGAGCGCGGACGGCGGCCCCCTGGTCTACTTCCGAGGCCGCTACCGCCAGTTGGGCTGACGGCTGACGCTGCAGGCCCGTGCGCCGGAGCGTCGAGATGCGGGGCGCCGGGTCGCCGAAATGCCGTGGCCGCGCCGCGACCGCTGCGCCTAGGGTGCCCGCATGACCCGCGCGACAGACCGGACCGACAGCACCGGCGGAGCCGACACAACCCCTTCCGGGCCGCGTCTCGTCGAGATCACGCCCGACAACTTCAGGGCCGCGACCGGCATTCGCGTCCGCCCCGACCAGGAGTTCGCGGTCTCCCCCGTGATGGCGTCCCTCGCCGAGGCCTACGTCCATCCTCCGGGCGTCGCCTGGCCCCGCCTGATCATGGACGGCGACCGTCCCGTCGGCTTCCTGATGGCGTTCGTCGACATCGACTGGACCGACGGCGCCGGCGACGTCCCCGTGCTCCGCTCCGGCCTGTGGCGGCTGAACATCGCCGCCGGGGAACAGGGCCGCGGCTACGGCCGGTTCGCCGTGGAGTCGGTCGCCGCGGAACTGCGCCGCCGCGGCGTCCAGGAGATGTACGTGACCTGGCACGAGGGCGAGCACGGTCCGGAGGGCTTCTATCTGCGGCTGGGATTTCGCAAGAACGGCGAGAAGAGCGAGGGCGAGACGGTCGGCGTCCTGCGCCTGGACCGGCCCTGAAGCCGGGGCGAACCCGCCCCGGCGTCACGACCAGTCTCGGCCGGTCCTGCCCCGCTTCGTGTCGGAGCGCTGCTTCTTCTCCCGCAGCCGGCGCTCGTTGATCCCGCGCGGGATCCGGGTCGGCCGGCGCGGCTTGGGCGGCGGGGCGGTGGCCTCGGCGAGCAGGGCGGCGAGGCGTACGGCGGCGGTCTCGCGGTTGCGCCACTGGGAGCGGTGCTCCGAGGCCCGGACGGTGACGACGCCGTCGACGAGCCGCCCGGCAAGCCGCTCGAGCGCCCGCGCCTTCCACACCTCGGGGAACGCCTCGGTGCGGGCGAGGTCGAAGCGGAGCTCCACCTGGGAGTCGCTGGTGTTGACGTGCTGCCCGCCCGGCCCCGAAGACCGCGAGAAACGCCACATGAGCTCGGCCTCGGGAAGCGAGACAGAGCCGCGGACGACATAGGGACCAGACATGCCCACCATGTTCCCGCCCCGGACCGGCCCGAGTCACGCGAATATCCCTCGGTAAAGAAAGTAAAGAAACGCGGAGTTGCGGGGAACCTTGAGCACCCTTCGCTGCGTTCATAGGGATAGCTGTAGCTTCGTGCCCGTACGAAGCCCGTACGAAGCCGTACGCAACGAGGGAAGGACTCCCAACCATGGCTGTAAGCCTGTCCAAGGGTGGCAACGTCTCGCTCACCAAGGAGGCTCCGGGCCTGACCGCCGTCACCGTGGGCCTCGGCTGGGACGTCCGCACCACCACCGGCACGGACTTCGACCTCGACGCCTCCGCGATCGCGGTCAACCTCCAGGGCAAGGTGTACTCCGACGGTCACTTCGTCTTCTTCAACAACAAGCAGACGCCGGACCAGACCATCGTCCACACCGGCGACAACCGCACCGGCGAGGGCGCGGGCGACGACGAGGCGATCAACGTGAACCTGGCGGGTCTCCCCGCCGACATCGACAAGATCGTCTTCCCGGTCTCGATCTACGACGCGGAGAACCGCTCGCAGAACTTCGGCCAGGTCCGCAACGCCTACATCCGCATCGTCAACCAGGCCGGCGGGGCCGAGATCGCCCGCTACGACCTCTCGGAGGACGCGGCCACCGAGACGGCCATGGTCTTCGGCGAGCTCTACCGCAACGGCGCGGAGTGGAAGTTCCGCGCGGTCGGCCAGGGTTACGCGTCGGGCCTCGTGGGCATCGCCCAGGACTTCGGCGTCAGCGTCTGATCACCCGAGCGTCACACGACGTTCGAACAACCGAGGCGTCCCAGGCAACCTCACCGGACCGCCCGCCCTCTATCAGGAGGGCGGGCGGTCTTCATGTGACCAGCGGCTCGACCAGTCGCTCGACCGTCACCGCCCCGAGCCTGCAGTGCGACAGCCAGCCGTCGCGCATGCAGCAGAGAGGTTTGACAGTCCACACGGCGGTGCGACGAGTGAACAGCACGTGCGCGGACCGTGTGCCGGTGCCAGGGGGGCCTGTTCCACATGTCCGTCGTCAGTCGTCGCAGGGCCATGGGTACGTTCGGGGTGGGGGCGGTCGCCGCCGCCGGGATCGGAGCGGCCTACGCCTACCGTGAGACCCCCGCAGAGCCCCCGTCCGCGTCCCCGCCGACCGTCCGCAAGGCCACCGCCACGGGCGCCAACCCGGTCGTGAACGAGAACACGCACGAGGGGACGCCCGACTGGGAGGTCCCTGCGGACGCCCGCCTCAGCACCAAGGACCGTGTGGGGCAGATCCACGGCTACGCGTCGACGACCTCCGTCGCCCCCGGTGAACAGATCTCCTTCCATGTGTCCGTCCGGACCCCGCAGCCCTTCCGCATCACCCTCTACCGGCTCGGCCACTACGACGGCGAGGGCGGCCGCCTGATGGCCACCGGTCCGCAGCTCACCGGCTCGCGGCAGCCCACCCCCGCCCCGCACCCCGAGACCGGCGCGATCGTGTGCGACTGGCGCCCGTCCTGGACGTACCGCGTCCCCGGCGCCTGGATATCGGGCGTCTACGTGGCCGTCTTCGAGGCCGAGGACGGCCACCGCAGCTGCACCCCGTTCGTCGTCCGCGAGCAGAACCGCGCGTCGGACCTCCTGGTGGTCCTTCCCTTCACCACCTACCAGGCCTACAACCAATGGCCCATGGACGGCCGCACCGGAAAGAACCTCTACCGGGGCTACCCCCGCCCCGGAGCGGTCGCGGACAGCAACCACCGCGCGTTCCAGGTGTCGTTCGACCGCCCCTACTCCGACCACGGTCTGCCCCGGTGGGCCGAGCTGGACGTCGCGTTCACGCGCTGGGCGGAGTCCGAGGGCCACGACGTGACGTACGCCACTAGCGCCGACCTGCACGAAGGCCGGATCGACCCCGAGCGCTACACGGCGATGATCTTCCCCGGCCACGACGAGTACTGGTCGAAGCCCATGCGGGACGTCCTGGAGAAGGCCGTGGGCGTCGGCACCCACATCGCCTTCCTCGCGGCCAACAACGTCTACTTCCACATTCGGCTCACCGGCGCGGCCGACGGCACACCGTCCCGCACCGTCGCCTGCTACAAGACCGCCCCGGACCCGTCCCCCGACGCGAACGGACCCACCGAGCGCTGGCGCGATTTGCAGGACAAGCACGGCAAGAAGTGCGGACGCGCCGAACAGGGCGTGCTAGGCGTCCAGTACAACGGCATCCTGGCCAAGCCCGCGCCGCTGGTCGTGCGCCGGCCGGACCACTGGTTCTGGGAGGGCACCGGGCTCAAGGACGGCGAGGAGATCCCCCACCTCGTGGCAGTCGAGGCCGACGGCTACGACAGCAAGATGCCGTCCCCGAAGGGCGCCACCCGCACCCTCCTGTCGGAGTCCCCCTACCGCTACAAGTCCGCCAAGGGCAGCGGCCACAAGCGGCGCATCCAGAACACCGGCCTCACCGAACACGAGGGCGGCACCCTCGTCTTCGCCGCCGGCACCTTCTTCTGGCCCCTCGCCCTCCAGGACGAGGACCACCACGACCCCCGCGTCGAGCGCGCGACACGCAACCTCCTCGAACGGATGCTGCTCTCACGCGGCCAGATCGGAGAGGAATCGGTCGGAGTCTGACCGTCCAGGACCCGGTCTCTGATCACCGGGAACCGGTCTCTGAAAAATGGTCGGGGTTCGATCGGTCGGCGGGCCTACCCTGCGGCCCATGATCCTGACTGCCCTCCCCCTGGCCCCCGGCCACGACATCCCGGGCCCCCTCCTCACCGAGCTGACCGCCCTCTACGCCTCCAACCGCGAGTTCCAGGCCCTCAGCGGCGACTTCCCGGACCCGCACGACATCCGGCCGGAGCAGGTGGCGGCGGCGCTCGCGGAACAGGCGGCGACCGAAGGGGGGGAGGTGCTGCTGGCCCGCAGCGGCGGAAGGCTGGTCGGGGTGGTCATCACCCTGGCCCGGCACCCCGACCCCGCCGACCCGGACCCCTGGATCGGCCTGCTGATGGTCGACGCGGCCGAGCAGGGGCAGGGACACGGCCGCCGGATCGCCGAGCAGATCGAGGAGCGGTTCCGGGCGGACGGCCGCACCGGCGTCCGGCTCGCCGTGCTCGACGCCAACCCCCGGGGCCTCGCGTTCTGGACGGCCCTCGGATACGAGGTGATCGGCCACCGCCCCGATCTGCAGCACGGGCGCCCCTGCGCCGTGCTGCGCAAGCCGCTGCCCCGGTTTCGCCGAGCCGCCCGCGTCGCCGTCGTCGACCCCGACGGCTCCGTCCTCCTCTTCCGGTACGTCAACCCCGACGTCGGCCCGCACTGGGCCCTGCCCGGCGGCGGAATCGAGGAAGGCGAGTCGCCCCGCGAGGGCGCCCGGCGCGAGCTGCGCGAGGAGACCGGCTGGAACGACCTGGAGCCCGGGCCCCTCCTGTGCACCTGGGAACACGCCTTCACCCGCTTCGACGTCCTCGTCCACCAGCACGAGCACATCTACGTCACCCCGGGCCCGCACCGCGAACCCGCCGGCCCCGACCTGGCCGCCGCCCACGCCGCCGACGGCATCCTCACCTGGCGCTGGTGGACCCGGCGGGAACTGCACGCGCTCGCCGAGCCCGTCTGGCCGTCCGACCTCGCCCGGCTGCTCGACGAACACGACGCGACGCACCCCGCGAGCTGACCCCGACGGCGTCCCCGGCAGGGGGAACGGACCGGACGGGACGAAGAGGCCTCAGGGGAGCTCCGGTCTGCCCTCCCCGTACAGCCAGTCCGCCCAGATGTCGTCGAAGTCCGCGTCCGGCGCCGCCTTCTCCACGTACGCCGTGAAGGCGCGCGTGTCGGCGTTCCCGTGCCGATGGGCTGCGGCCCAGCCCTGCACGATGTCGTAGAAGGCGTCGTCGCCGACCGTCTGCCGGATGCGGTGCAGCACCATCGCGCCGCGCTGGTAGACCGGGACCTCGGAGACATGGGCGGCGCTCGTCGGCTTCGCAGGCGGGAAGTCCCACAGGTTCGCGTACCGCTCGACGCCGTGGTCGTAGAGCCCGGTGAACGTCTCCTCCGCCGTGGCGCCGCCCTCGTCCTCCGCCCACAGCCACTCCGCGTAGGTCGCGAACCCCTCGTTGAGCCACATGTCCTGCCAGCTCTTCGGCGTCACGGAGTCGCCGAACCACTGATGGGCGGTCTCGTGCACCAACGTCGGCAGGTCGGGGGCGCCCGGGTAGACGGGACGGCTCTGGGTCTCCAGCGCGTACGCGGCGTCCTCGGAGCGGTCGACGATCGCCCCGGCCGACGAGAAGGGGTAGGGGCCGAAGTTGTCCTGCGCCCACTCCATCACCTCGGGCAGCCGGGCCAGCACCGCACGGCCGGCCGCCGCCTGCGTCGGGTCGACCGCGACGTACACCGGCAGACCGTCCTCGGTCGTGGAAGCGGTCACCGTGTAGACGCCGATCGCGACCGTGGCCAGATAGCTCGCCATCGGCTCCTCGGTCCGCCAGGAGAACGTCGTACGGCCGCCGCCCGCCGGCTTCCGGCTCCGCAACTCCCCGTTCGAGACGGCCGTCAGCCCCTCCGGGACGGTGACGGCGATGTCGTAGGCCGCCTTGTCGGACGGGTGGTGATCGCCCGGGAACCAGGCCATCGAGCCGACCGGCTCACCGAGGGCCAGCGCCCCGTCCGCGGTGCGCAGCCAGCCCTCCTTCGAACCGTCCGGATCGGTGATCGTGCGCGGGCTGCCGGAGTAGCGGACCGCCACCTCGAAGGTCTCGCCCTCGGCCAGCGAGTCCGAAGGACGCACGGTCAGCTCCTGGCCGTCCCGCCGGAAGTCGGCCGCCGCGCCCTCGACCGTCACCGCCGCCACCTCCATGCCCGCGAAGTCCAGGTGGAACGCGGACAGATCCCGGGTCGCGCGGGCCGTGATCACGGCGGAGCCGGTCAGCCGGCCGCCGCCCGGGTCGTAGGCGAGCGTGAGGCCGTAGTGGGAGACGTCGTAGCCGCCGTTGCCCGCCTTCGGGAAGTACGGGTCGCCCAGACCCGCGGCGCCCTCGGAGCCGCCCCCCGCACCGCCGACGCACCCGGCCAGGACCAGGCTGCACGCCAGTAACCCGGCCACGCCCGGAGCACACTTCACGGATCTGGACATGTCAGTCATCCTATGGGGACGTCCGGCGGGGACACGGGGCCGTGACACCATCGCCTACGTGCTCGACATCGGCTACGCCCTCTCCAACCGCTTCCCGGACCCCCCGCAGACGGACTACCGCCGCGCGGACGTCCGCGCCCTGCGCCACGACCTGTTCTGCGGAGACGTCTACCTCGCCGACACCAAGGCGGACCGCGAGGTGTCCACAGCCTGGGGATGGGTGCCGGTACTGGACTTCGCGTGGGCCCTGTGCGACATCGTCGAGCAGCTCGACCAGGACCCGGCGGGCTCCCGCGCCTCCCGCCCGCAGCACGCCGAACTGGACTTCACCGAGTCCACCGACCGCATGCTCTTCGAACGCCGCTTCGGATGGGTGGACGTCGAGGCCGACTGGATGCCGGCCGAGGAACCCCCGCTGACCTTCTCGCACGCCGAACTCCGCCGCGAAGCCCGCGACTTCCTGCACGACCTGCTCGCCGACCTGATCGACCTGCACGACGACCTGGGCGAGAACCCGGCCGTCTGGACGCTCCAGGCCCGCTTCCCCCGCGTCGCCTGACACCCGCCGGACCTCCCGTCAGCCCTCCACCCTGATCCCCAGCTCCGCCGCCAGCACCGGCGCCAGATCCAGCAGCTGGGCCGCGCTGATCACCGCGCCCGACAACCGGCCCACACCGCCCGCGATGCCCAGCTCCACCGCCCCCCGCAGATCCACGTCGGTCAGCGTCGCCGCCGTGAAGTCCGCGGACTTCACGGTGCAGTCGACGAACTCGACGCGCTCCAGACGCGCACCCCCGAAATCCGGCTCGACCAGGACGCATCCCTCGAAGACGACGTCCCGCAAACGCGCCTGACGCAGATTCAGATAGTCGATCTTGCCGCCGCGCACCACCACCCGCTCCAGCACCGCCCCGTACAGCTGCGCACCGCCCAGGCGGGCATCGCGCACCTCCACGTCACGCAGCGTCGCCTCCGCCAGATCCGTGCCGACGCCGCGCAGACCGGTGAGGACGGAGTCCAGGACCCGGGCCCCCCGCAACCGCGTCCCGTCCAGCGCGCACCCCGTCACCGCACAGTCCATGAACCGGGCGCCTCCGCCGTCCTGCCCCGTCAGATCCAGCTCACGGAACTCCACGCCGTCGTAGTCCCCGTCCGGCTCCAGCTCCCCGTCCGCGAACGGCTCGAGCGCCGGCAGCCGCACCTCCGGCCGCCGTGCGCCCTTCACCACGGCAGCCCCTCTGCTCCCGGCCCCGCCCCTCGCCGCCGCGCCCGAGGGCGCGCCCGCCCCTGTGCCTGAACCCGTCCTCGCCATTCCCCCATGCTGCACCCCGCCACTGACAACCGCCGCCGCCCCTTGACCTCGACCGGACTTGAGGTTGAAGGCTGGAGCAGCCCGCCCCCGACACCCACCGGAGGACCGACATGCACGCCATCCGCCTTCACGCCTTCGGCCCGGCCGAGAACCTCCGCTACGAGGAAGCGGACGACCCCGTGCCCGGCCCCGGCCAGGTCCGCATCGCCGTCGAGGCCGCCGGCGTCCACCTCCTCGACGCCGCCCTGCGCGAGGGCGCACCCGGACCCGCGCCCCTCCCCGCCGACCTGCCCACCGTCCCCGGCCGCGAAGTCGCCGGCGTCGTCGACGCCCTCGGCGAGGACACCCCTGACAGCTGGCTCGGCAGACCCGTCGTCGCCCACCTCGGCTTCGTCCCCGGCGGCTACGCCGAACTCGCCGTCACCGACGCCGAACGCCTGCACGAGATCCCGGCCGGCCTGAACGCCGCGCAGGCCGTCGCCATGATCGGCACCGGGCGCACCGCCCTCGGAATCGCGCAGTTCGCCGACCTCGGACCGCACTCCGTCGCCCTGATACCCGCAGCCGCCGGCGGCATCGGCACCCTCCTCGTGCAGCACGCCCGCAACGCCGGCGCCACCGTCGTCGGCCTCGCCGGCGGCCCGCACAAGACAGCCCTCGTCGAAGCCGCCGGCGCCGACCTCGCCGTCGACTACACCGACCCCGCCTGGCCCGCCCTGATCCGCGCCCGCCTCGGCGCCCACGCCGTCACCGTCGTCTTCGACGGAGTGGGCGCAGACGTCGCCCGCGAAGCCGTCGCACTCCTCGCCCCCGGCGGACGGCACCTGGTCTTCGGCTGGTCCGCCGAAGGCATCCTCGACGGCAAGGGCCACTTCGTCGACGGCGTCTCCCACCCGGTGCTCGGTCCCGCCATGCTCGAGAAGGCCGGCGGCCTGCGCGCCCTCGAAGAACGGGCCCTCGCCGAAGCGGCCGCCGGCCGCCTCACCCCGGCCGTGCACCCCTTCCCCCTCGCCGAAGCCGCCGCAGCCCACCGCGCCCTCGAAACCCGCCGGACCACCGGCAAGGTCGTCCTCATCCCCTGACCCCGCCCCCCGGTCGCACCGCCGCCGTCCGCTCCGGATCCCGCGCCCTTCCCCGCCCCCTGACCAGCGGGAAACACGCCAGCCCGATCAACACGGACACGAAATGACCGAAGTCCGTGAACGTCGGCCCCTCCGCCAGCGGAAGACCGTAGAAGACCAGGACCACCACGAGATACGCGTACCGCCACGGCGAACGGATCCCGTAGAACAGCACCGCCACCACACCCGACAACGCGTAACTCACCCCCACGTCCAGCGTCTCCGCCGACGACGGCGGGGCCACCCCCTCCCCGATCGCCACCGCCAGCGCCCCCTCGCTCACCAACGTCGCCAGCACATGCGCCGCCGCGCACACCGCCAGCCACCGCGCCGTCCCCAGCCAGCGCTCCACCCGGGCGTGGAACACCGTGTACAGCACCGCGTACGGCGCCCAGAACCCCCCGTCGATCCACATCGCGCTCGCCACCAGCACCCGCACCGGATGCCGCGACAGCTCATGGATGTTCGTCGACCGCTGCCGCAGAAACTCCTGCTCGAACTCCGGGGACATACGGTGCAGCGCCACCGTCGTGACGAACAGGACCGCCAGCCACACATACGTGCCGGGCGCACTGCGGACATACGCCCACACCGCCCGCCCGACCCCGGAAAACCCCCTGAGCCCGCTCACCCGGCCCAGTATCGTCCCCGAGGTGATCGACGTTCCCGCCGCACTCGCCGCAGAACAGGTGAAGTACAACGGCCCGGCAGGCCACGCCTTCATCACCGCCCTCCCGGACCTCGCGCAGAGCTTCCTCGACCGTTGGCGGCTACGGCTGGACGGCCCGTCCATGCACGGCGTGAGCGCCCTCGTCCTGCCCGTCACCACCGCCGACGGCGCCCCAGCCGTCCTCAAACTGCAGATCCTCGACGAGGAGAGCGCCGGCGAACCCGTCGCCCTGCGCCTCTGGGACGGCGACCACGCCGTCCGGCTCCTCCGGCACGACGAACCGACCGCCGCCATGCTCCTCGAACGCCTCGACCCCACCCGCATGCTGTCCCACCTGGACGACGTCCACGAGGCGGTCCTCGTCATCGCCGGCCTGCTGGCCCGCCTGACGGCCCTCCCCGCCCCGAAGGACATGCGCCGCCTGGCCGACATCGCCCACGCCATGCTGGAACAGACTCCCCACGCCCTGAAACACGTTTCCGACCCGGCCGACCGCCGTCTGACAGCCGACTGCGCGGCCGCCCTGAGCGAGGTCGTCGCCGAACCGGGCGACCGGCTCCTGCACTGGGACCTGCACTACGAGAACGTCCTCGCCGCCGACCGCGCCCCCTGGCTCGCCATCGACCCCAAGCCCCTCGCCGGCGACCCCGGCTTCGAACTCCTGCCCGCGATCGTCGACCGCTACGACCCGGCGGACGTGCGCTGGCGCTTCGACGCGCTGACCGGCGTCCTCGGCCTCGACCGGGACAGGGCCCGCGCCTGGACCCTCGCCCGCGTCCTCCAGGACTGCCTGTGGGAGATCGAGGACGGCCGCCCCCCGGAGCCGAGAAGGCTGGAGACAGCCCGCCTCCTCCGACGAGCCTGACGGCACGCCGCCCAGCCGAAAGAAACAAAGAAGCCCAGGTCAGAAACATCCTGACCTGGGCTTTCCGTTGAGCCCCCTGTCGGATTCGAACCGACGACCTACGCATTACAAGTGCGGCGCTCTGGCCAGCTGAGCTAAGGAGGCACCGCGCGTGACGACACCGCACGCGAGGGCGGCTCCACTGTACACAGCCCCTGTTTCTGAAGGCCACGGGCTTCTGCCCTCCGCACCGAGCACTGCTCTGCCTCGTTCGAGAATTTCCGCGAAGTTCACATGCCTTCGGGTACTGACAGATCCGGCGAACGCGAGGTAGCGTCCTGACCCAGTTCGCTCACGTGGACTACACCAACCACCTTCCTACAACGGATCGTCCGGCACGTTCCTGCCGGTAGAAGGGGGCCTCTGAGCCATGGCCACTGTTACGTTCGACAAGGCGACCCGGATTTACCCGGGCTCCACGAAGCCCGCCGTCGACGCGCTCGAGATCGACATCGCGGACGGCGAGTTCCTCGTCCTGGTCGGCCCGTCCGGCTGCGGCAAGTCCACCTCGCTCCGCATGCTCGCGGGGCTCGAGGACGTCAACGGCGGCGCGATCCGCATCGGCGACCGCGACGTCACCCACCTGCCGCCGAAGGACCGGGACATCGCCATGGTGTTCCAGAACTACGCGCTGTACCCGCACATGTCGGTCGCCGACAACATGGGCTTCGCCCTGAAGATCGCCGGCGTGAACAAGGCGGAGATCCGGCAGAAGGTCGAGGAGGCCGCCAAGATCCTCGACCTGACCGAGTACCTGGACCGCAAGCCGAAGGCCCTCTCCGGCGGTCAGCGCCAGCGTGTGGCGATGGGCCGCGCCATCGTGCGCGAGCCGCAGGTGTTCCTCATGGACGAGCCGCTGTCGAACCTGGACGCCAAGCTCCGTGTGTCGACGCGTACGCAGATCGCGTCGCTGCAGCGCCGTCTCGGCATCACCACCGTGTACGTCACCCACGACCAGGTCGAGGCCCTGACGATGGGCGACCGTGTGGCGGTGCTGAAGGACGGCCTGCTGCAGCAGGTCGACACCCCGCGCAACATGTACGACAAGCCCGCGAACCTGTTCGTGGCCGGCTTCATCGGTTCGCCCGCGATGAACCTCGTCGAGGTGCCGATCACGGACGGCGGCGTGAAGTTCGGCAACTCGGTGGTGCCGGTGCAGCGCGACGCGCTGGCCGCCGCCACCGACAAGACGGTCACGGTGGGCGTCCGTCCGGAGCACTTCGACGTGGCCACCGGCGTGGAGAAGGGTCTCGCGGTCACGGTGAACGTGGTCGAGGAGCTCGGCTCGGACGCCTTCGTCTACGGCAGCGCCCAGGTGGGCGACGAGACGAAGGACCTCGTCGTGCGCGTCGGCGGCCGTGACGTCCCGGAGAAGGGCAGCACGCTGCACGTCGTCCCGCGCGCCGGCGAGACTCACGTGTTCTCCACGTCGACGGGCGCGCGTCTCTCGGACTGACCGGCCCCGCCGGAACGACTGATCCCGGAACGACTGATCGGCCGACCGACTGACGGACCGGTGAGTCCTACGACGGTGAAAGGCGCCTGATTAAACTCCGGCGCTTCACCCTGGGCGGTGAAAAAGGCCCCGCAGCCTGCTGCGGGGCCTTTTTCCGTGCGCGCAGAATCCCCGGCAGAGCGGACATTTCGATGCGCGGCCGTCAACGCCTTACCCGAAAAGGAGCACAGCTCCATCCCCCGTACGGGTGACTCATTGTCGCGGGCTCATTACTGCACGCTACCCTCTCACGCGTGAAGCACTCCGCGAACCACTCCACCACCCAGCGCACGCGCAGCGGCCGGGGCGGCCCAGCCCGCCGGATCGGCCGCTCGCTCGCTCTCGTCCTGCCCGTCGTCATGGTGCTCTCCGGGACCCTCGCGGTCACCCGGGTCAACTGGTCGGGGAACCCCTCGGATTCGGTGCTCACCGCCTCCGACGTCTCCGCCGCGCACCAGTCCTCGCACAAGGCCGCCAAGGCCCCGCAGGACGTGTTGCGCGACCAGTTGCTGTCCGAGCTCCAGGAGAGGGATCCGGGCGTCGCCCTGACCCATCTCCAGGCCGCCGTGAACGGCAAGCCGTCGTTGGCGCGGCACTGTTCGTCCATCGCCCGTGCACTGGGCCGCGCCGCGGTCCGCATGTACGGACCGTCGCGGGCGCAGTCGTACTCCCGCCCGGTGTGCGACACGGCCTTCGCGTCGGGCGTGCTGGCGGCGCGCGGCTGAGGGGCCGCCGGGCGCCCGGCGCCCTCTCCGGACCGTGCGGCTCCCCTCCCGCCGGGGGAGCCGCACGCCTGCCTGCGCGCGGGCGGCACGTACAGTGCGGTCATGACCGATCCGCACGCCGCGTCCCGTCCCACGCAAGCCGTCATCCTGGCCGGTGGCCAGGGGTCGCGGCTGCGTCCCTACACCGACGACCGGCCCAAGCCGATGGTCGAGATCCCCGGCACGGGGACGCCGATCATCGGCCATCAGCTCGTCTGGCTCGCCGAGGAGGGCGTGACGGACGTCGTCGTCTCCTGCGGGCATCTCGCCGAGGTGCTGCAGGACTGGCTGAAGACGGCCGATCTGCCCGTGAACGTCACCACCGTCGTGGAGACCGAGCCGCTGGGCCGTGGCGGCGGCCTGAAGTACGCGGCCGCTCGGCTCCCCCGTCCCGACCGGCCCTGGTACGCCACGAACGGCGACATCTGGACCCGCTTCTCGCTGCGCGAGATGGCCGACTTCCACGCCGAGCGCGATGCGATAGCGACGCTGGCCCTGGCGCGCCCGCGCATTCCGTGGGGTGCGGTGCAGACGGACGGCTTCGGTCACATCACGGACTTCATCGAGGCGCCGCCGACGACGTATGAGATCAACGCGGGCGTGTACGTCTTCTCGCCGGCGTTCGCCGGGCTGCTGCCGGAGCGCGGCGACCATGAGCGCACGACGTTCCCCCATCTCGCGCGTGAGCGGCGGCTGGCGGGCTTCCCGATTCCGCAGGGCGCGTACTGGCGGGCGATCGACACCGCGAAGGATCTGACGGAGGCGGCGAAGGAGCTGGCGACGCTGGGTCGCTGAGAGTCGGACGGGGCCGGCCGCGAGGTTCGAAAGCCCCCTGGACGCCGACAAGGGTGCCGTGCGCGGTGAGCGCGCGGCACCCTTTCGCGTTTCTCCGGAGGTTCCCTGGGGGCTCCCTGGGGGTTCTCGGGCCGGTCGGGCTAGCCGAGGAGGCCGCCGACGAGGCCGGGCTGGCCGGAGGAGGTGGAGCCGCCGCCGTTCGAGCCGCCGTCCGAACCGCCGGAGCTGCTGGCGGAGCCGCCCGAGCTGGGGCCGGAGCTGGTGCTGGGGGCCTGCTCCTGCGGCGCGGAGTGCTCGGGCGGGGCCTGGCCGGCGGTGCCCTGGGTCTGGCTGGGCGCTCCGCCGCCGACGCCGGAGGTGTCGGTGTCGCGCGACTCGGAGGGTTCGCTGTCGGCGCCCGCCGTCGGGGCGGCCGAGGTGGCGTCCTGGGTGGGCGAGGTGGAGGCGGCCGGCTTGCGGGACGCCTTGTGGGCGCCTGACTTCCCGGGCAGGGGGGAGCCGGGCAGTTCGTTGCGCGGGGGCTCGCCGGGGCCGGGGACGATCACCCGGTCGGCGTCGCGGACGGCGCCGCCGAGCAGGGAGCCGGTCAGCAGGGTCAGTCCGACGACGATCGCGGTGACGAGGGCGCCGCGGCGCAGGACGTAACGGCGCAGCTCCCACAGGTCGGAGCGGGGGCCGAGACGGCGCCAGGCGGCGGCGGCGAGGCGGCCGTCGACGGAGTAGACGGGGGCGCCCGCGATGATCAGCGGCGACCAGGCGGCGAGATAGATGATGTGGGGCGTGTCGTAGACCGGCGTGGTCTTCCAGCTGACGGTGACGATGAGCGCGGCGGAGAGCCCGGCGCCGACGACCGCGGCGATGCGCTGCCAGCAGCCGAGGACGGTGAGGACGCCCACGACGACCTGGAGGAAGGCGATGACGAGGCCGGAGCCGACGGGGTGGTGGAGGGCGAACTGACGCAGGGGCTCGGCGACTTCCCAGGGGTGCAGGGTGTTCAGCCACTTCACCATGGAGCCGCGCTCGCCGCCGTCGAAGTAGACGGGGTCGCAGAGCTTGCCCATGCCGGCGTAGATGGAGATGAAGCCGAGGAAGATGCGCAGCGGGAGGAGGACCACGCCGAGGTTCATCCGGCGGCCCGGGAAGTACGCGTGGCGGGCGGGGTCTTCGGCGTGCCGCCGGCCGCGGGGGGCGCGTGCCCGGTCCGGGTCGGGGTCGGCGCCGGTGGGGGCGAAGTCCTCGAACTGGGCGTCGTCGTAGGCGGGTTCGTCGTAGGCGCTGCCCACGGTGCGCATGTGCGGCAGGATGCGGTGTTCGCCTGCGGCGGGACGGCGCTGGGCGCCGACGACGGGCGTCTCGAGGGTCTGCGCGGCGAGGTCGCCGTCGTATCCGCGGCCGCCGTCGTATCCGCGGTCGTCGACGCCGACGCGGGGGATGACCTGGGTGGCTCCGGCGTCGGCGGCGGGGGGCTCGCCGTGGCCGACGCTGCCTGCCCGCACGGCCTGGAGCAGTCGATGGGCGCCGGTGTCGTCGGGGGCGGACTTGCCGCTCCAGACGACGGCCCGCCGACGGCCCGCGGAGGCGGCGCCCGCTCTGCGCACCGCCCCGACGGCGGCCATGCGCGCGGTGTCATCGATGGCGCTCACATGCCGGGCGATCCGCGGGGATTGGTTACGCCGCGTCGACGCGGCCAGCTGCACGCGGAAGCTCGCATGGCTGACGATGATCTGCGCCGGGTCGCTCGGCACCTTCACCATGCTCAGCGCGGGAGCGTCGTCGAAACCCGACGAGCGGTCCCCCGTGGGTGTGCGGGGTGTTCTGGTGTCCACACTCATCTAACCGAGTGACGTGTGGTTAGGACACTGCTTTGACCCGCCGGATCTGTCCGGACCCCGTCAAGGTTGCACTATGCGCCGGGATTAACCCGTTCGGGTGAACTCACGGACACGCGTTCCCGCGTTCCGGAGCATGTCGGCGAGCCCACCCGAGCCGCGTCAGCTCCTGCGGCGGGCCGCCTCGTACAGCACGATGCCCGCCGCCACACCGGCGTTGAGCGATTCGGCGCCGCCCGGCATCGGGATGCGGACCCGGAAGTCGCAGGTCTCGCCGACCAGTCGGGACAGCCCCTTGCCCTCGCTGCCGACGACGATGACGACCGGGCCGTCCAGCGCCTTCAGCGTGCCGACCTCGTGCTCGCCGTCGGCGGCCAGGCCGACCACCGCGATGCCGGCCTTCTTGTAGGCCTCCAGGGCCCGGGTGAGGTTGGTGGCGCGGGCGACCGGGGTGCGGGCGGCCGTGCCGGCGGAGGTCTTCCAGGCGCCGGCCGTCATCCCGGCCGCGCGGCGCTCGGGGACGACGACGCCGTGCCCGCCGAAGGCGGAGACCGAGCGGACGACGGCGCCCAGGTTGCGCGGGTCGGTGACGCCGTCGAGCGCGACGATCAGCGGGTCCTCGCCGCCGTCGTAGGCGGCGGACGCCAGGTCCTCGGGGTGCGCGTACTCGTACGGCGGGACCTGGAGGACGAGGCCCTGGTGGTTGAGGCCGTTGGTCATGCGGTCCAGCTCGGGACGCGGGGCCTCCATCAGGTGGATGCCGCCGCGCTCGCCGGCGAGCTGCAGCGCCTCGCGGACCCGCTCGTCGTTGTCGATGTACTGCTGGACGTACAGGATCGTCGCGGGCACGCCCTCGCGCAGCGCCTCGACGACCGGGTTGCGGCCGACGACCATCTCGGACGTGCCCTTGCCGCCGCGGCCTCGCGGCGCGGGCCGGCGTGCGGCCTGCTTCGCCTTGGCGTTGGCGATGCGGTTCGCCTTGTGCTTCTTGCGCATCTCGGCGGGCGGGGTCGGACCCTTGCCCTCGAGGCCCTTGCGCCGCTGGCCGCCACTGCCGACCTGCGCGCCCTTCTTGCCGGACATGCGGCGGTTGTTGGCTGCCATGTGTCTCTCGTCTCCGTGAGCTTCGTACGTATGTCTTATGCAGTGTGCCGCCCGGACGGCCGGGCGGCACAGTCGATCAAGGACCGGGGCTCCCGGCGGGGGCCCGTCGCGGCGCTAGCGCTGGCCCAGAGTCCAGCGCGGACCCTGCGGGCCGTCCTCGACGGACAAGCCGGACTGGGCGAGCTGGTCGCGGATGGCGTCCGCGGTCCCCCAGTCCTTGCGGGCGCGGGCCGACTCGCGCTGGTCGAGCACGAGCCGTACGAGGCTGTCCACCACGCCGTGCAGGTCCTCGCCGCGGGTCTCCTCGCCGGCCCACTGGGCGTCCAGCGGGTCCAGGCCGAGGACGCCGAGCATGGCGCGGACCTCGGCGAGGCGGGCCACCGCGGCTTCCTTGTCGTCGGCGGCGAGGGCCGAGTTCCCCTGGCGGACCGTGGTGTGCACGATGGCCAGCGCCTGCGGGACGCCGAGGTCGTCGTCCATCGCGTCGGCGAAGGCGGGCGGCACGTCGGCGGCCGGCTCGACGACCCCGCCGGCCTTCTCGACGACGCGCTGCACGAAGCCCTCGATCCGCGCGAACGCCGACTCGGCCTCGCGCAGGGCGTCCTCGCTGTACTCGATCATCGAGCGGTAGTGGGGCGTGCCGAGGTAGTAGCGCAGCACGATGGGCCGCCACTGCTTGACCATCTCGGAGACGAGGACGCTGTTGCCCAGCGACTTCGACATCTTCTCGCCGCTCATGGTGACCCAGGCGTTGTGCACCCAGTACCGCGCGAACTCGTCGCCGAAGGCCTTGGCCTGGGCGATCTCGTTCTCGTGGTGCGGGAAGATCAGGTCGAGGCCGCCGCCGTGGATGTCGAAGGCGGGGCCCAGGTACTTGTGCGCCATCGCCGAGCATTCGAGGTGCCAGCCGGGACGCCCGCGGCCCCACGGCGTCTCCCAGCTCGGCTCCCCCGGCTTGACGGACTTCCACAGGGCGAAGTCGCGCTGGTCGCGCTTGCCGGTCTCGCCGTCGCCCGAGGGCTGGCGCAGGTCGTCGAGGTCCTGGTTGGACAGCTCGAGGTAGCCCGGGAAGGAGCGCACGTCGAAGTAGACGTTGCCGTCCGACTCGTAGGCGTGGCCGCGCTCGATGAGGCCGCGCATCATCTCGATCATCTCCGGGACGTGCCCGGTGGCGCGGGGTTCGTAGGTGGGCGGCAGGCAACCGAGCGCCTGGTAGCCGTCGTTGAACGCGCGCTCGTTGTCGTACCCGATGGACCACCAGGGGCGGCCCTGGTCGTGCGACTTGGCGATGATCTTGTCGTCGATGTCGGTGACGTTGCGGATGAACGTGACGTCGTAGCCGCGGTGGGCGAACCAGCGGCGCATGATGTCGAAGTTCAGGCCCGAGCGGATGTGCCCGATGTGCGGGGCGGCCTGCACGGTGGCGCCACAGAGGTAGATCGAGACACAACCCGGTGTGAGCGGGGCGAAGTCACGGATCTGCCGGGCGCTGGTGTCGTACAGGCGAATAGTCACCACTCCAGGGTAGTGGGCGCGGGGCGATGTCCGACACCTCCTCCGGGCAGGCCGCTCGCGGGCCGCGGGCATCCTCCCCGGCCGGGCCGCCCGCCCGTCGCGGGACGCGGGACGGCCGGTGGCCGCGCCGCCTCGCGCCCTCGCCCGGGCGCGCTTCAGGCCTGGCGCACGACCAGAGCCGTCGCCACCGCCATCAGGCCCTCGCCGCGGCCCGGGAAGCCGAGCCCGTCCGTCGTCGCCCCGGACACGGAGACCGGCGCGCCCGCCGCCTCCGACAGCAGTTTCTGGGCCTCGTCCCGGCGCTTGCCGATCTTGGGGCGGGGTCCGACGACCTGTACGGCGACGTTGCCGATGCGGAAACCGGCCTCGCGGACGATCCGGGCCGCCTCGGTGAGCAGCGTGACGCCCGACGCGCCGGACCACTCGGGGCGGCCGGTGCCGAAGTGCTGTCCGAGGTCGCCGAGTCCGGCGGCGGAGAAGAGCGCGTTGCAGGCGGCGTGCGCGACGACGTCCGCGTCGGAGTGTCCGGCCAGTCCGGGGCCCTCGCCCTCCCACTTGAGGCCGGCGCACCACAGTTCGCGGCCGTCCTCGAAGGCGTGGATGTCGGCGCCGATGCCGACCTGCGGGAGGGGCGCGCCGCCGAAGGGCGTCTCAGAAGCCATCGTTGAGCCTCCGGCGGGTCAGGACCGCTTCGGCGAGGATCAGGTCGAGGGGCCGGGTGACCTTGAAGGCCTCCTCGTGACCGGGGACGACGACGACCGTCAGGCCGAGCTGCTCGACCATGCTCGCGTCGTCGGTGACGTTCTCCGTGACCGTCTCGTGCGCGCGGACCAGGGTGGCGCGATCGAAGCCCTGCGGGGTCTGCACGGCCCGCAGCCGGGCGCGTTCGGGCGTGGCGACGACCGGCTCGGGGTCGCCGTCGGTCTCGGCCGGCCGGACCTCCTTGACGGTGTCGGCGAGCGGCAGCGCGGGGACGACCGCCGGGGCGCCGTCGCGCACGGCCTCGATGACGGCGTCCACCGTGTCGACGGGGACGAGGGGGCGGGCGGCGTCGTGGACCAGCACGATGTCGTGGCCGGGCGGCAGGGCGTCCAGGCCGAGCTTCACGGACTCCTGGCGGGACTCGCCGCCGGGGACGACCAGGAAGTCGGTGCGGTCGGGCAGCGCGTGCGCGTCGAGCAGGGACTTCACCTCCGCCGTGCCGTCCGGTGGGGCCACGACGACGACGAGGGAGACCGCGCGGGACGCGGCGAGCGCGCGCACCGCGTGGATCAGCATGGGCGTGCCGCTCAGCGTGCGGAGCGCCTTGGGGGCGCCCGGACCGAGGCGGACACCTCGCCCGGCGGCCGGAATCACCGCCGCGGTGCGGGTCGGCGCGGGGGAGGGACGCGAATCGTCAGACATCGGTTCCTGTCAGGTTTGTGTGCTGGCCTGGCGTGGGTATGGCCTGGGAAGTGCCGGGCGCGACGCCTTGACCGGACCCTTCCGTGACGCGCCGGTCAGGCGGCAGCCCGGGCCCGGCACATCAAGTATCGGGGGATCTTCACCCTCGTGGGGCGGATCGGCCGACTCGTCGGACGGTGCGCAGCGGGGGAGGCGTTCAGAGTGGCGTGCGCAAGGTGCGCGGTGGTGTCCGAGCGCGAACATGCCGCAGCGCCCGGCGACGGGAATACGTCATCGGGCACCGCGGCAGTTCAGTGTTCCGTGCGCTGAGACCGGTCCAGGCCCGGCGTCAGGACGCGAGAACCTCGTCGAGCAGGGCTTCCGCCTTGTCCTCGTTGGTGTTCTCCGCGAGCGCGAGCTCGCTCACCAGGATCTGGCGAGCCTTGGCGAGCATGCGCTTCTCACCTGCGGAGAGTCCGCGCTCGCGCTCTCGACGCCACAGGTCACGCACGACTTCCGCGACCTTGATGACATCGCCGGAGGCGAGCTTCTCCAGATTTGCCTTGTAACGACGCGACCAGTTCGTGGGCTCCTCGGCGTACGGCGCGCGCAGCACCTCGAAGACCCGGTCCAGCCCGTCCTGACCGACCACATCACGCACGCCGACGAACTCCGCATTGTCCGCTGGCACACGTACCGTCAGATCACCCTGGGCGACCTTCAGGACCAAGTAGGTCTTGTCCACGCCTTTGATCTGGCGAGTTTCGATAGCCTCGATCAGCGCGGCCCCGTGATGGGGATAGACCACGGTGTCGCCAACCTTGAACGTCATGTGACAGGTACCCCTTCCGTGGCTATCCAGGGTAACACGGAAACTGCGGTTCCTGAATGGCGTTTTCGCAGGTCAGGGCATATCTCGGGGCTTGACAACTGCAACAGGAACGTGCTGCGGAGGGTCGCCGGAAGCGGGTATTCGCAGGTCGGAGCCACTCTCCGAGGGGGGTGAAACGCGTACGTTACACGCATCCGGAGGGCCGCCCGAACGGCTGAACGTCCACATATGTCCGCTTGCACGCGTGCGACTTACGCTACTCCGTTCGGAGCGCCTGGCCGGTTACCGTTCGTTTCCGGAATTGATCATCAGCCCTTCGGCCGGGGGCGTGATCAATTTCCCGGACGGCCTCGCATTCCTTCACGGAAAATCCGCGAGTGCGCGTCGACCGCGCTTATGTGAATGACAGACGAGCAGGCGGACGACCGGTGAAGCCAAAGTGGCCGGCGGGTTGCTTCTGACTCTTGGCACGAGAGCGACGGAAGTGACGGGGCCCACTCGAGACGCACCTAAGACGCACTCGAGACCGCTCAAGACGGGACCGAGGCGGGGCCGATCGTCTCGCGGGGCGCGTTCGCCCGGCCCGAGATCGCCGAAGAGGCGGGTCGGGTGCGGTGGCGCGGGAACGGCTCGATAACCTGAGGCCCCTGACTGATCCTTAGGGCGGCTTTTTTCGGAAGAGGGCCGCCCGTGCGTTCAAGGAGTTGCCGCCGCCGTGAGCAGCAGCCTTCGACGCGGCGCCCTCGCCGCCTCCGCCATCGCGTTCTCGATCGCCTCGCTCGCCGCCTGCGGCGCCGGAAACGACGCCCAGACCCTGGAGATCAAGCCGGACAACGCCGCCGCCAAGGTCGGCGACATCAAGCTGCAGAACGTCGTCGTGATCACCCAGCCCGACCTGGAGTCCACCGGGCCCGCCGTGATCTCGGCGACCGTCTTCAACGCCGACGACGCGCCCCAGACGCTCGAGTCCATCACCGTCGACGCCACCGGCAAGTCCGCCGAGCTCAAGCCCGCCAAGGGCAAGGGCGAGCTGACGGTCCCGGCGCACGGCTCGGTCGTCATCGGCGGCGCGAACAACGCCTCCGCCGTGCTGTCGAACAGCCGTGAGGCCGTCAAGGACGGCGACGCGCAGGACCTCACCTTCACCTTCAGCAAGACCGGCGCGGTCAAGCTGACCGCCTTCGTCGTGCCGGCCGAGGGCTACTTCTCCAGCTGGGGCCCGAGCAAGATGCCGACCCCCTCGGCGTCCGCCTCCGAGAAGGCCGCCGCGTCGCCCTCGAAGTCGGCGAGCGCGGGCGGCGCCGCCGGGTCCGGCTCCCCCTCCCCGTCCGACTCGGCCTCCGCGAGCGCCTCGAACAGCCCGGCAGCGGGCCACTGAGGCCCGTCCGCACCCCGGACACCAGAGGAGGGCGGCACCCGGACCGGGCGCCGCCCTCCTCGCGTCGCACGGCCGCCGCCCGGACCCGCACGCACGGCCTGCGGTTCACATCAAGCGGCCTACGGTTCACAGCCCGCGGCCTACGGACTACGGTTTACGGCTCGAACTTGTACCCGAGGCCGCGCACCGTCACCAGATAGCGCGGCGCGCCCGGGTCCGGCTCGATCTTGGCGCGCAGCCGCTTGACATGGACGTCGAGGGTCTTGGTGTCGCCCACGTAGTCGGCGCCCCACACCCGGTCGATGAGCTGCATGCGGGTCAGGACGCGCCCGGCGTTGCGCAACAGCATCTCCAGCAGGTCGAACTCCTTGAGCGGGAGGTCGACCTTGGAGCCGGAGACCGTCACCACGTGCCGGTCGACGTCCATCCGGACCGGTCCGGCCTCCAGGGCCGCCGGGGTCACCTCCTCGGGCTCGCCGCGCCGGCGCAGGACCGCCCGGATGCGGGCGACCAGCTCGCGCGAGGAGAAGGGCTTGGTGACGTAGTCGTCGGCCCCTATCTCCAGGCCGACGACCTTGTCGATCTCGCTGTCCTTGGCGGTCACCATGATCACGGGGACGTTGGAGCGGCCGCGCAGCTGGCGGCAGACCTCCGTGCCGGGCAGCCCCGGCAGCATCAGGTCGAGGAGCACGAGGTCGGCGCCGTTGCGCTCGAACTCGTCGAGTCCGTCGGGCCCGGTGGTCGCGACGGCGACCTCGAAGCCCTCCTTGCGGAGCATGTAGGACAGGGCGTCGGAGAAGGACTCCTCGTCCTCGACGACGAGCACTCGGGTCACGGAAGGACCTCCGGGGCGGAAAGCGTCTGGTACGCGGTCGAATCGGGGGATGAGGCGCGGGACGGGGCCCGGGGCGAGGGATGGGAGGAGGGGATGGTGACGTCGTCGAGGTCGTCGACGTCGTCGACCTCGTCCGGGTCCGGACAGCGGTCCGCGCGGTCGCGGGGCGCGCCCGCCTCCGGCAGTCGCAGGGTGAACGTGGAGCCCTGGTTCTCGGCGCTCCACACCGTGACCTCCCCGCCGTGCGAGGCGGCCACGTGCTTGACGATCGCCAGCCCGAGGCCCGTGCCGCCGGTGGCACGGGAGCGGGCCGGGTCGACGCGGTAGAAGCGCTCGAAGATGCGCTCCTTGTCCTTGTCGGAGATGCCGATGCCCTGGTCGGTCACGGCGATCTCGATCTGGTCCCCGCCCGGCGCGCTCACCCGGCGGGCGGCTATGCCGACGCGGGTGCGGGCGGGCGAGTAGTTGACGGCGTTCTCGACGAGGTTGCCGAGGGCGGCGGCCAGCTGGCCGCGGTTGCCCCAGACGCGCAGCCCGGCGGCCGCGTCGTCGTGCGGTGCGCCGGACGGGTCGAGCCCGTCGGGCGCGCCCAGGTTCGACGCCATGGTGATCTGCTTGGCGCCGGCCTGGTGCCGGCAGCGGTCGACGGCCTCGGCGACGAGATCGGCCACGCCGACCGGCTCCGCGTCCTCTAGCGGGTCGTCGTTCTGCACCCTCGACAGATCGATCAGCTCCTGGACCAGGCTGGTCAGCCGGGTCGCCTCGATCTGCATACGGCCGGCGAACCTCTCCACCGCCTCCGGGTCCTCCGAGGCGTCCATGACGGCCTCGGAGAGGAGAGAGAGCGCGCCGACCGGGGTCTTCAGCTCATGACTGACGTTCGCCACGAAGTCCCGCCGGACCGCCTCGATGCGACGGGCCTCGGTGAGGTCCTCCACCAGGAGCAGCACCAGCCGGGAGCCCAGCGGGGCCACCCGGGCGGACACCGCGAGGGCCTCGCCGCGCCCGGTCCCGCGCCGCGGAAGGTCCAGCTCGACCTGGCGTATCTCCCCGTCGCGCCGGGTGTCTCTGGCCATCTTGAGCATGGGCTCCACGCTGAGCCGGCCGCCGCGTACCAGCCCGAGGGCGTAGGCGGCGGAGCTGGCCTTGACGACGGCGTCGGCCTCGTCGAGCACGACCGCGGAGGACCGCAGGACGGACAGGACGGTGTCCACGCCGGGCGGCAGCATGGGGTCCGTGTGCAGCGAGGTGCGTGTGGGGCGCTTCTGCTCCCGCTCGCTCCAGCGGAACGCCAGCACGGCGATGACACCGGTGAGCACACCGGCGATCGCTGCCGCTGCGGCGACCGCCGCGTTCACGTTCATGCCCTCAGGTTAGGCACGCCATCCGTCCTGGCCACAGCTACGGAGGTGCGACCTCGAACACTCGTCGCCCAGAGTTCACCTTGGAGCCAGTGGTGGTTCATTTGGGGTGACGGAAATCGACGCGTACGGGGCGGACCGTGGCACCGTGGGGCCCGGAGCCCGAGAAGGACCCGGACTTCAGCAGGAGCGGACCCCGGCGAACCCGAGCCCGAACCCGAACCGAACCCCGAGAACGACGTACGAGAGGGAACCCTGATGCGGGACGCGTACCACGAGGAACTGGACTCGATCGGCGACAGCCTGGTGGAGATGGCCCGGCTGGTCGGGTCGGCGATCGGACGCGCCACGACCGCCATCCTCGACTCCGATCTGAAACTGGCCGAGAGCGTGATCGAGGCCGACCAGCGGGTCGACGAGCTGCAGCACGACCTGGAGGCGCGGGCCATAGCGCTGCTGGCCCGGCAGCAGCCGGTGGCGACGGACCTGCGGATCGTCGTCACGTCCCTGCGGATGTCGGCCGACCTGGAGCGGTCCGGCGACCTCGCCCAGCACGTGGCGAAGCTGGCCCGGCTGCGCTTCCCCAGCCGCGCGGTCCCGCACGACCTGCACGCCACGATCCTGGAGATGGGCCAGCTCGCGCAGCGCCTGATGGCGAAGGCGGCCGAGGTCATCATCACGAAGGACGTCGACCTGGCGCTCCAGCTGGAGCAGGACGACGACGAGATGGACCTGCTGCACCGCACGCTCTTCCAGCACCTGCTGGACGACAAGTGGAGGCACGGCATCGAGACCGCGGTCGACGTGACCCTGCTCGGCCGCTACTACGAGCGGTTCGCCGACCACGCGGTGGCCGTCGCGAAGCGTGTGGTGTTCCTGGTGACGGGCGAGCACGCGGACGAGCTCCAGCCCGACCTGCAGCCGGAGATCCAGCCGACGGCGGGCACGGACGTCACGGGCGCCGACGCCGGGGCCGAGGCGTAGGACGTAGGACGGGCGGGGCCGAGGGGCGGGACCGAGGCGCAGAACCGGCGGGGCCGAGGCGCCTGACGGACGAGGCCGGGGTCTCGGCCGCGGCGGGGCGTGACGTCGACCGGGGGGAGCGGTCGGGCCTGGCGTGGGCGGGGCGTGCCGGATCCGGCTCAGGGCGTGCGCAAGCCACTGTGCGCCGTTGATGCGCCCAGGGGAACGGGCATGGAATGGGCACAGGCCCTACGCCTCCGGGAGGAACCCATGGCCGAGTCCCCCAGCGCTCCGACGTCCGACCCCACCCAGGAACACCCGACCGAGCAGCCCGCCGAGATCAGGAACCTGATGTTGATCGGCGCGTGCGGCTGCGGCTCCGGGTGCGGCTGCGGCTGCCAGTCGGGCAGCCCCTGCCAGTGCGGCTGAGGACCACGAAGCCACATATGCCGGACGAGGGCTCCGGCGCCGGACGTCCG